>CAMBXE010000001.1 GCA_945871805.1 Rhizobium sp. Q54
AGAACAACAGACGTTACTGGTTCAGTAACTCTTAAAGAAGGCACTGAAATGGTAATGCCAGGAGATAACGTGCGCCTAACGGTTGAACTTATCGCTCCAATTGCCATGGAAGAAGGACTCAGGTTTGCCATCCGCGAAGGTGGAAGGACTGTGGGTGCGGGTGTGGTTTCTAAGATTTTGAAATAACAATGAAGACAGTAAATAAAGAAAGCATCAAAATCACCTTGGAATCATTCGACCACTTTGTTTTGAATAAAGCGATGAATGAGATCATCGTTACCGTCAGAAGAACTGGAGCTGGTATTAATGGTCCAATTCCGCTTCCAACAAAAATTGAAAAATTTTGTGTGATTCGTGGGCCACACGTGGACAAGGATTCTCGTGAACAATTCGAAATTAGATCTTCAAAAAGATTGTTAATCATCACCCCAACTTCTCAGACGGTTGATGCTTTGATGAAGCTCAGTCTTTCTGCTGGTGTGAATATCAAGATCGCACTCAACGGTAAAAATTAGGATAGATTAAATGTTAGAATTACTCGGTAAAAAAATTGGCATGACCCATCTCTTTCGAGACGATGGCGCAATTGTGCCATTAACTATGATACAGGTTTACGAAAATTGTATTTTGTCTACCGCATCTGATGAGAATAAAGATTTCGACAGTCTTTCGGTGGCGTTTGAAAAAACTTCAAATCCGAAAAAAGTTAGCAAGTCAGTAGCTGGAATTTTTAACAAAAAATCTCTTCCGCTCTTTAAAAAGATTCGCAACTCCCAGATAAAAAAAGGATTAGATCTTAAGGTCGGAGATTCATTTGCCATAGATTCGGTTATTATGACTGGCGACAAAATTGGCATTAGGGGCCTTACCATTGGCAAGGGCTTTGCTGGCGTAATGAAGAGATGGAATTTTCGTGGTTTAGAGGCTTCTCACGGCGTTTCTGTTTCACATCGTTCCCATGGTTCAACTGGTCAAAGACAGGATCCAGGTAAAACCTTTAAAGGGAAAAAAATGGCTGGACATATGGGTGTCGCCAATGTTACGGTTAAAAATTTGGAAGTTGTCCTAATCGACAAGGAAAAATCTGTTATTGCCGTTAAAGGCGCGGTTCCGGGCAATGCCGGCTCCGACGTTATTCTTAAAATTGCTAAAGCTTTCTAGGCATGACTTCTCTTACTATTAAAACAATAGATTTCGGTAAAGCTACGCTTGGCTCTAAAGTAGTAGACATAACCTCTAATCTTGAAATCGAAAGCGCCAAATCAGTTGCTTATGTAATTCGTTGGCAACTTGCACGCAGAAGATCTGGTTCAGCAAAAACTAAAACCATGGCGGAAATATCCGGAACTACAGCGAAGCCTTGGAAACAAAAAGGCACTGGTCGCGCTCGTCAAGGCAGTCGCAGATCAGTTCAATTTGTTGGCGGCAGAACTTGTCATGGTCCGACACTTCGTTCTTTTGATTTTTCAATACCGAAAAAGATCATCTCCATCGCCTTGTCTGATGTTTTAAGGTTCAAGATCAAAGAAAATAAAGTTGCGGTTTTTTCTGACTTTGGGACGGAAATTAAGACTTCTAAAATTAGCGCCGTCTTGGCAAACAATAAGTTTGCTAGTGCGCTGATTATACATGACGGCTCTAATCCGGCCCTGATTAAATCAGCCAAAAATCTTAAAGACGTGAAAGCTATTCACGCCAAAGCAATCAATGTTTACGATATTTTGAATTTTGATCATCTTTTGGTCGATAACAAAATTTTCGAATCTAAAATTTTAGGAGTAATCGCCTAATGACAGCTCTATTTAACTACGATAAAATCAAAGCACTGGTTTACACCGAGAAATCTAACAAACAGCTTGCTGAAGGAAAATATCACTTTCATGTCTGTTCTAGTTGCGACAAGAGCGAAATAGCTTCTTTAATCAAGAAAGCCTTCGCCGTCGAAGTGACCGCTGTAAATATAATTAACACCATGGGCAAAACCAAGAGATTTAAAGGCACTCAAGGTACAAGAGGTTCTTACAAAAAGGCCATAGTTACCTTGAAAGAAGGTCAGTCAATTAATTTTAGTTCTTAGTCATGGCTCTTAGAAACTACAAAGCTATTACCCCATCACTCAGGCAATACGTTGCGATCGACAGAAGTGAATTATGGAAAGGTGGCCCGCTTAAGTTGTTAACTACAAAAGTTAGCGAAAATGCTGGGCGCAATAACTTTGGCCACATTACAGTTCGACACAAGTCCGCCGGCCATAAAAAGTCATTTCGTGTTATCGAT
Organism: Rhizobium sp. Q54; assembly: GCA_945871805.1. Classification (GTDB taxonomy): domain Bacteria; phylum Pseudomonadota; class Alphaproteobacteria; order Rickettsiales; family UBA1997; genus UBA2645. Next base: position 2,278 of record CAMBXE010000001.1, read on the forward strand.
TTTAAGCGCGATAAATATGATATTGAGGCGATTGTAGAGCGTATTGAATATGATCCAAATCGCACAGCTTTCATCGCGTTATTAAAATATTCTGATGGAATTTTCTCTTACATTTTAGCTCCACATAAATTATCAGTTGGCGATCACATCATCTCATCAAAGAAATTGATCGACGTAAAAATTGGCAATGCAATGCCACTTGCAGTAATCCCAATTGGCTCTATTGTGCATAACATTGAATTAAAACCGGGTTGCGGGGGCGCAATTTCTAGAGCCGCTGGAACTTACGGGCAACTAGTTGGTAAAGATAGTGGGTATGCGCAAGTTAAACTCCAGTCAGGAGAAATAAGAATGTTCCCTTTGGAATGCATGGCCGCCATCGGTTCAGTTTCTAACTTAGATAATAAGAATGTTACTATTGGTAAGGCCGGCAGATCTAGATGGCTAGGTATTCGTCCGACCGTTCGAGGCGTAGCAATGAATCCGGTTGATCACCCTCATGGTGGTGGCGAAGGAAAAACTTCTGGAGGGAGACACCCAGTTTCTCCAACTGGAAAATCAGCAAAAGGCAAAATTACCAGAAAAAGGAATAAGCCTTCTAATCGCCTCATTATTAAATCAAGACGAGACAAATAATATGCCTAGATCAACTTGGAAAGTTCCATTCGTAGATGGTTATCTGCTTAAAAAAGTGCGTGAATACTTAAATTCTTCAAAGAGGCAGGTGATCAAAACCTGGTCAAGAAGATCAACAATACTGCCACAGTTTGTTGGTGTCAATTTTGCCGTTCATAACGGTAAAAAATTCGTGTCGGTTGCAGTAACTGAGGGAATGGTTGGACATAAACTTGGTGAATTTGCGCCAACTCGCACTTTCCACGGACATGGCGGCGATAAGAAAGTTACAAAATCATAGATTATGACTGAAAAAATAGCGGTAGCCTCGCTTCAAACGGTAAAATCAAGTCCGCTCAAGGTGATGAGAGTCACTAAGAATATCGTAGGACGCTCAGTTTCAGAGTCTTTGAAGCTGCTGCAATTTTCTAAGCTAAAATTAGCGCCAATCGTACGAGCTTTGATCTGCTCGGCAATGTCTAATGCGGAGAATAATCACGATATGGACGTTGACAATCTTTACGTTAAAGAGATCGACGTTGGTAGGGCTTTTGCGTTACGTAGATTCGCAGCAAGAGGGCGCGGCAAATCAAGCAGCATTCTTAAAACTTTCAGCAATATCAAGGTGATCTTAGCTGAAAGAGCTCCAGAAAAAAAACAAAAAAAAGGAGAATAAACAGTGGGTCAAAAGGTTAATCCAGTAGGTTTTAGATTGCTGAACAATAAAAATTGGGAGTCTCTTTGGTATGATCATAAAAATTATGCCAAGAAGTTAATTTCCGATGTCAGTATTCGCAATTTCATTAAAAAGAACTACGCACATTGCGGCGTGGGTAGCGTTATTATTGAGCGCCCATCTGATAAAATTAATTTAATCATTAAAACCTCGAAGCCAGGTGTTTTAATTGGCAAAAAAGGTCTCGATATTGAGAAAATTAATCAAGCAGTTGAAAAAATTTCTAGCTGCAAAGTTGATGTAAAAATTGTTGAAATTGACAAGCCGGACATCAATTCCCAGTTAGTTGCACAAAGCATTGCTAAACAACTAGAAGGTCGCGTTGCTTTCAAAAAAGTAATGAAGAAAGCAATGCAATCAGCAATGAAATACGGCGCTCTAGGCGTCAAGGTTAGTGTCGCCGGAAGATTAGGTGGCGCTGAAATTGCTAGAACCGAATGGTATAAGGAGGGATCTGTTCCGCTACATACTTTACGCTGTAATATCGACTATGCTACGGCCAAAGCTCACACAACTTACGGTGTAATTGGTGTAAAGGTTTGGATCAATAAAGGCTTTGTCGAGAAGAAAAAAATACAAACGATTTAAAAATGCTCGTACCAGCAAAAACAAAATATAGAAAAGCGCAAAAGGGCGGCAAGAAAATTCTTGGCGTCGCTGCTAATGGAAATAGCTTAAAATTTGGATCTTTTGGTCTTAAAGCGCTTGAGCCCTCGAAACTGACTTCAAAACAAATTGAATCTGCACGAAAAGTAATAACTCGTTACATGAAGCGCGCTGGAAAGTTGTGGATTATGGTTTTTCCACATACTCCAGTTACTAAAAAGCCAGCTGAAGTAAGAATGGGAAGCGGTAAGGGCAATGTCGAATATTACATCGCCAAAATCAAACCGGGTCGTATTGTTTTTGAGATCGACGGCATCGATCCAATATCTGCAGAAACGGCTCTGCAAAAAGCTTCAGCTAAACTACCTTTTAAAGCTAAAATAGTGAGCCACGTATGAACATGGACGAAAAAAAGTCAATTTTGGCAAATATTGCCAGTTTAAAAAAAGAGCTCTTGATGTTTAGAATCAAAGTATCTTCTGGCGAGGCGGTTGTTGTTAAGGACTATAAAATCAAAAAGAAAGAAGTCGCCAGGCTTTTCACTAAGTTAAACACACAAGTATGAAAGTAAAAGTTCTTAATATTATCGACGACAAAACCTTTAAGGCCATTGCGTCAACTTACAAAAAACACCTACGGTATCAAAAATATGTTACTGTGTATAAAAAATATCTTGTCGATTCCAGCGGTAAAAAAGTCGAAATAGGACAAGAGGTTGAAATTATTAGCTCAAGACCACTTTCTAAGAGAAAGAGATGGGCGCTCAAAGTTAACTAATTGGTTTTAAAAATGATTCAAATGCAGACAAATCTGGTAGTTGCCGATAATTCCGGCGCTAAAACTGCCAGGTGCATCAAAGTTTTAGGTGGCTCTCACCACATGATTACCGGTATTGCTGATATTATTGTTATTTCAATAACCAGTGTGACTCCGGGTTCGAAAATTAAAAAAGGCTCAGTCGCCAAGGGAGTAATCGTGCGCACCAGGAGCAAAATCGTTAGACCAGACGGTAGCTTTGTTAAATTTGACGATAACGCTATTGTCTTGGTTGATAAGGACGGGGAGCCGATAGCTACTCGTGTTTTCGGCCCGGTTGCTCGGGAAGTGCGTCAGAAAAATTTCTTAAAAATCGCGTCTTTAGCTTCGGAGGTTTTGTAAATGGCAAATAAATTTAAAAAGGGCGATGAGGTCATCGTGATTACTGGATCAAGTAGAGGCAAGATCGGCAAGATCATCTTGGTTTCTGGGGAAAAAGCTGTGGTCGAAGGCGTTAATATTGCGACGGTTCATAAAAAGCCAAATGCACAAAATCCCGGACAGATCCTTAAGTTAGAAAAGCCGATCCACCTTTCAAATGTTTCTCATGTTGAAAATGGCAAGCCGATAAAAATCAAATTTGTTACTGAATCTGGCGAAGGAAAATCTTTCACCAAGAAGAATAGAGTTTCAAAAAAATCCGGAAAGAAAATTGGATAATTCATGAATAGCTTAACTGAACAACTTTACAAAAATTCAATTATCGATTTGAAAAAGAATTTTTCTTACGACAATGCAATGGCTGTCCCTAGATTGAAAATGGTCAGTATCAACGTTGGCATTAAAGCTGCCGACAGCGATAATAAATTTTTATCTTATTTAGCGACGCAAATTTCAAATATTGCGGGTCAAAAAGCAGTTTTAACCAAGGCACGTAAGGCAATTTCAACTTTCAAATTGCGCGAAGACCTACCGATTGGCTGCAGAGTAACTTTGCGAGGAGAGAAAATGTATCAATTTCTTGACCGCTTAGTGAATATTGCCTTGCCAAGAGTCCGAGATTTTCGCGGCCTTTCTCCTAAAGGATTTAATCAAAGTAATCATTACAGCTTCGGCCTGAAAGAGCATGGCGTTTTTCTTGAAGTTGATCTCGATAACATTCCTAAAATTTTTGGTCTAAATATTACCATTGCAACTACAGCAAAAACAAAAGAGGAAGCGCTCTATTTGCTGAAGAAGATTAACCTTCCAATCAAATAAACATGGCCAAAAGATCACTTATTCGCAGAAATAAAAAAAGAGAAGAGCTTTCTTCTTTTCATAGAGTAAAGAGACAACAGCTACTTGTGGTGGCTACAGACGTCAATTTATCATTTGAGGAAAGGCTGTTGGCCCAAACAAAACTCACGCAAATGCCGCGCGATGGTTCGTATGTTAGGCAAAGAAGAAGGTGCGCTCTTTCGGGCAGGCCTAGAGGAAATCTCAGAAAATTTGGCATGTCGCGTATTGCGGTAAGAGAGCTCGCATCTTGGGGACAAATTCCAGGTTTAATTAAATCAAGTTGGTAAAATGTTTTTTAATCATCCGGTTTCAGATTTGGTCGCTCGAATCAAAAATGGTTACATGGCCAAGAAGGCCGTCATCACTTCGCCAGTTTCCCGCTTAAGAGAAGGTGTTCTGCATATCCTTAAAAGCGAAGGCTACATCCTTAATTATAGCAAGATAAAAGAGGAGGGAGTTGCATCTCGTTTCGATATTCAGCTTAAATATCATTACTCAGCTCCGGTAGTGAGTGAAATTCGCGTTATTTCTAAGCCTGGAAAAAAAGTTTACTGCACTGTCGACAAAATTCCTCTAGTTAAAAATGGTCTTGGCACGGTTGTTCTCTCCACGTCACAAGGAGTTATTGCTGATCACGAAGCCAGAATTAAAAAAGTTGGCGGCGAAGTTCTTCTTAAAGTTTTTTAATTGAAATCATGTCTCGCGTCGGAAAATTACCAGTTATCGTTCCAGAAGATATTAAAGTTACCGTCGATAAAGGCGTCGTTACTTTTGATACCGGAAAAATCAAAAAAACTTACCAAGTTAATTCTTTAGTCAAGGTGGAGTTTGTTGATAAAAAAATTAAACTTTCTGCGGTCAACAAGGAAAACAGTAGTGCCCCAATGTTTGTTGGAATGGACAGAAGCAATATTAAAAATATTGTTACCGGCCTGCAAATACCCTTCAAAACCACTTTAGAGATCAATGGCGTTGGTTACAAAGCCGCCGTTGATAAAGGTATCCTAACCTTAACTCTAGGCTATAGTCATGAAATTTTTTATGGCCTACCTAAGAGCATAAATGCCGCCTTTGAAAAGCCAAATCTTGTAATTATTTCTGGGGAGGACAAGGTTTTAGTTGGCCAAGTTGCCGCAGAAATTATTTCTTTTAGAAGGCCAGAGCCATATAAAGGTAAGGGCGTAAAGGTTTCTGGAAAATCAATACTAAGAAAAGAAGGTAAGAAAAAATAATATGCCAAGTAATTACGATAGAAGAAAATTCAGAACTAGAAATAGAATTGCCAAAAGCAATAAGTCGTGCCGTCCGCGCGCCTCAGTTCACAGGTCAAATACTAATATTTATGTTCAGTTATTTGATACTGAAGGCAAGGTTTTGCACTCCTTTTCAACATTGAATTTTAAAGATAGTAAGCAAATTTCTGGCCTCGAAAAGGCTAAGTTAGTAGGTAAAGAATTTGCAGAGCTTTGTTTGAAGGGCGGTATCGAAAAAATCGTATTTGACAAAGGGGCCTACACTTATGGTGGCCGCGTTAAGGCCTTAGCTGAATCATGTCGTGCGGCTGGTCTACAATTTTAAAAAATCTTCAGATGTCAAAACAACAAGCAAAAAATCAAAAAGAAAAAACCACAGAAATTGTTGAAAAATTAGTTTCAATCAATCGCGTTTCCAAAACGGTTAAAGGCGGCAAGAACATGTCTTTCTCTGCTTTGGTTGTGGTTGGTGATGCAAATGGTCGCGTTGGCTTTGGTAAAGGCAACGCAACTGAAGTTGCGGATGCTAAAAGCAAAGCTTTTGAGGCGGCTAAAAAAGGAATGATCAAGGTAGCGCTCAAGGAAGGGCGGACGATCCATCATGATATTTTTGCCAGATTTTGTTCTGGAAAAGTTTATTTAAGATCCGCCCCGGCCGGAACAGGCGTAATTGCTGGCGGTCCAATGCGTGCGATTTTTGAATGCGTTGGTATTCATGACATCGTGGCCAAGTCAGTTGGAACTTCGAATCCGTACAATATGGTTGGAGCGACTTTTGCGGCTCTTAAGCAGCTACTCTCACCAAGATTGATTGCCGAAAGAAGATCAAAAGAAATTTCTGAAATTATTAAAAGAAGAAACTCTGCACTCAAGCACGCGGAGCCAAAGCAAGAACAAAAAACTGAATAGCCATGAAGCTAGAAAATTTTCTCAATAAAAAAGTTACCGTAACTCAAATTAAAAGTGGGTTAAAATTCAATGACAAACAAAAGGGCAGCCTTATTGGTCTTGGCTTGAGGGGCATTGGTTCTTCGTCGGAATTAACAGCTACCCAAGCAATAATTGGCATGATTAAAAAAGTCAGTCACGCTGTAAAATTTAATTAAATTATGTCTCTTTCTCTCACTACTCTTCCAAAAATTAAAAGAAACTCGCGCATTAGAGTCGGTCGCGGTATCGGCTCTGGTAAGGGTAAAACTTCTGGCCGCGGTGTAAAGGGTCAAAAGGCTAGAACTGGACACCATTCAGTAAAAGGTTTTGAAGGTGGGCAAACGCCAATTTACATGCGTTTACCTAAAAAAGGCTTTACGAATGTTTTGCGCAAAGAAATTGAAGCGGTTAATATACGCGATATCGTTTCTATGATTGAAAGTAAGAAGCTTGATGCCTCCTCGATAATCACAAAAGAATCTCTAGAAAAAGCTGGTTTAATCAGATGCAAAAACTCCAAAGTTAAGCTTATTATGAGCAAAAAAGAAGTTTTGGTAAACTTCAAAGTTGCCGTCGATACCTATTCTGAAAAAGCCAAAGTCTTTAGCGCCTGATGTCTAAGGTCGCTACCAACTCAGAACTTAAAAGAAGAATCCTCTTCACTATTGGTATTTTGCTTATTTATCGCTTTGGTACTTTTGTCCCGATTCCAGGCATTGATGTTGAGGTCTTAAAAAAATTCTTTGCATCCGAAGGTGCTAGCATGTTTGGTATGATTAATCTCTTTTCGGGTGGAGCTCTGGAGCGAATGAGTATTTTTGCGCTGAATATCATGCCCTATATCACCTCTTCGATCATCATGCAATTATTGACCTCGATGCACAAGGGTCTTGAGTCTCTGAAAAAGGAAGGCGAATACGGTCGCGCTAAGATTAACCAATATACTCGTTATCTTACCATTATTCTCGCTTTTTTTCAATCGCTTGGGGTTTATTATGCCTTGTCGAATCCTGAGCATAGCGCCTTTGTTTCTGATTCAAATATTTTTATGTGGACTACTTGTGTCAGCCTTGTTGGGGGCACGGTTATGTTGATGTGGTTTGGTGAAAGAATTACAGCCTCTGGCATTGGCAATGGTATTTCGCTGATCATTTTTGTAGGCATAGTCTCATCTCTTCCTTCGACGATTATTCAGGTTTTTGATCTCTCTAAAACTGGCGTTTATTCTTGGTTTACGGTTTTACTTTTTTTTACCGCCTTCGCTGGATTTTTAATGCTAGTATGCTTTATTGAAAAAACTCATAAACGCATTAAAATACAATATCCAAATGCAACAATGATGAAGGCTGCGGGCATGCCCGATTCATCTTTTTTGCCACTAAAAATAAATATTTCTGGTGTAATTCCCCCAATTTTTGCGAGTTCGATTTTGATGTTTCCAGCGGCGATCATCCAATTTACTGGTACTGATGGAGATTTTTTTGTTTCAGCTTTGCGTAGAGGCGGAGGCCTTTATTTGTTGCTCTTCTCCTCTTTGATTCTTTTCTTTTCTTATTTTTACTCATCGATCGTTTTTAATACCGAAGATGTCGCAAACAATCTAAAGAAGAGCAATTGCTTCATTCTCGGGGTTCGTCCGGGAAGTGCTACGGCCCAATATCTCGATAAAGTAATTTCTCGCCTTACTTTACTCGGCGCAATCTACTTAATTGTTGTCTGTATTACGCCGGAAATTTTAGTGACCAATTATTCAATTCCCCTTCATATTGGTGGCACGGGGATTCTAATTTTAGTTAACGTAGTTCTCGATCTAGTAAATCAGGTGCAATCACATCTTTTAGCAAAGAAATACGACTCAGGATCGTTAGCCAAAAGAAGAAGAGTGAGGGTTAGAGCTTAATGAATATTATTTTTCTCGGCGCTCCTGGATCCGGTAAGGGCACCCAAGCAGCAATGCTTTCTACAGAATTAAAAGTTTCAACAATTTCGACTGGCAAGGTTTTGCGCGAAGAGGTTGAGCAGCAAAGCGAAATAGGTAAATTAGTTAAGTCTCATATGGAGTCAGGAAAATTAGTTCCAGACGAGGTTGTTATCGATATTATTAGAGACAGAGTCGTAAATTCAGATTGTGATAACGGCTTTATTCTCGATGGTTTTCCTCGCAATATTTTTCAAGCCGAAGCGCTTGAAAAAATGCTCGATTCAATAGGTAAAAAAATTGATCACGTTTTCAATTTTGAGGTTGATGAAGATATTTTAATAAAAAGAATTTCCGGCCGCTTTTCTTGTAAAAGTTGCGGCGCTGTTTATAATGGTTATTTCAAACCTCTAATTAAAGATGGGGTTTGCGACGATTGCGGCTCAACCGAACTTGGAAGCAGGGTTGACGATAATGAAGAGACGGTAAAAAATCGTCTCAAGATTTACCGCGAGTCTACTTTCCCATTGATCCAGTTTTACAAAAAAAAGAACTTGCTTGTTTCGATCTCGTCCATAAAAGGCGCCCCCCTCGTTTTTGAGGTGTTGATCGAAGCACTTAAGTCTTCTTCTAAAAAATTTTAATTTAAAAAATGGCTAGAATCGCTGGTGTAAACATTCCAAAAGAAAAGCGCTTTGTTATCGCTTTAACCTACATTTATGGAATTGGCAAAACTACTGCCAATAAAATTTGCAAAAAATTAAAGATCGCTCTTGAGCTGAGAACTCACCAAATGAGTGAAGACAAGTTGGTAGAGGTACGTGCTTTGCTTGAAAAGGAACGCGCTGTTCTTGAGGGCGACCTTAGAAGAAAAGTTACCTCCGATATAAAAAGACTAATCGACATCGGTTGTTATCGCGGCATTCGTCACGTAAAAAAACTTCCAGTGCGCGGACAAAGAACTCACACCAATGCAAGAACTCGCAAGGGTCGTGGCGTGGCAATTGCGGGCAAAAAGAAAGCGGTTAAATAATTTTTAAAATGACTGAGACAAAAATAGACGCAGCATCAAAGGAAAAAAAATCCTCTAAAGGCTCAAACAAAAAAAAGAAAAATATTAGCAATGGCGTGGTTCATGTCTACGCCAGTTTCAACAACACTATCATCACCATTTCTGATGGCGCTGGTAATGTGATCTGCTGGTCGTCGGCTGGAAAGCAGGGCTTTAAGGGCTCAAGAAAATCGACTCCTTATGCTGCGCAAGTTGCAACTCAACACGTGATTAATATCGCAAAAGAGTGCGGCTTGCAAAGCGCTTTGGTTGAAGTGAAGGGTCCGGGGGTTGGCAGAGAAGCCTCTCTACGTGCGATTCAGGCGTCTGGGATCAATGTTACTATGATCAAAGATATCACTTACCATCCACATAACGGGTGTCGTCCAGCAAAAAGACGTCGCGTTTAATACGAGTTTTAATTCCAATTTTTAACAATCATGGCGATCTTAAAAGAAAGCTGGTCTTTGTTGACCAAACCAACATCCGTCGTTCTAAAAGACGGTTATGATAATTTAACCAAATCCATCATTGTTATGGAGCCTTTTGCCAGGGGTTTTGGCAATACATTAGGTAATGCTCTCCGTCGAGTTCTTCTCTCCTCAATTAATGGATTTGCTGTCACTTCAGTTAAAATCGAAGGAGTGCTTCACGAATATGGCAGTATTGACGGAGTCAAGGAGGATGTTCTTGATATCATTATGAATCTAAAATCCTTGGCGATCGCTAAAGAAGGCGCGTCCCCATGTGTTTTAAAGCTTTCTACTAACAAAACTGGCGCAGTTTATGCCGGATCAATTGAGGCGCCGGCCGGTGTCCACATTGCCAACAAAGATCTGCTGATTTGCACTTTGAACAAAGGCTCAAAGATCGACATGCAAATTAATGTTGAATGCGGCAATGGCTATGTTTTGGCTGAACAAGGCAAAAAGAGTGATCGCGCTGTTGGAACGATCATGACTGATTCCGTCTTCAGTCCGGTTAAAAAGGTTTCTTACAGAGTTGAAAATGCTCGCGTTGGCCAGATTACAGACTTCGATAAATTGATTCTTGAAATTGATACTAATGGCACCATTAGCCCACAAGACGCACTAGGCGTTGCAGCAAAGATTATTCAAGAGCAACTACAGGTTTTTATTAATTTTGATTTGTCAAAAGTTGATGCTCCAGTGCAAAAAGAGGTTTTTGTTGAACAAGAGTTTAATAAAAATTTATTGAAGACAATCGACGAGCTCGAACTTTCCGTTCGTTCTTATAATTGTCTTAAAAACGAGAATATTATTTACGTTGGTGATCTCGTCGCAAGAACAGAATCCGAGATGCTTAAGACTGCAAATTTCGGCAGAAAATCTCTCAACGAGTTAAAGGAAAATCTAAAAGCAATGAATCTGAATTTTGGTATGAAGATTGCCAACTGGCCGCCAAAAAACATGGATGAGTTGCTAAAAATGAAGAATAAGGAGTTCTAAATGTATCACAGAATTAAGGGGCGTAAGCTCGGTAGAAATACTGCACACAGAAAAGCTTTGTTGCGCAACCTATCCCTCGCTATTTTACAGTGCGAAGTCATCAAGACTACCCTGCCAAAAGCTAAAGAGATTAGGCCTTTTATCGAAAAGCTTTTGACAATCGCTAAGAAAGACACTCTGGCGAATCGTCGTTTGGCAATATCAATTCTTGGCAATGACCTCGTTGTTGAAAAGCTCTTTAAAGAAATTGGACCAAGGATTGTCAGTAGAAATGGTGGTTACACTAGAATTTTAAAATTTGGATTCAGAACTGGCGACAAAGCTCCAATGGCCTTGTTTGAGCTGGTGGACAGAGTTATTGTTGAAGAAAAATCCGAAGAAAAAACTGCTTAGAATTAATTAATTTATGAAAAATTTACTCTCAGATTTCGCTAAGGAACAGACTAAAAAAATCTTAGAAAATCGTAAGCTGCCGAAATTCAAAGCCGGCGATACGGTCAATGTGAAATATAAAATCACCGAAGGTGCGAATACTCGTATTCAAGCTTTTAAGGGCGTTGTAATCGCTAAAACAAAGAGCGATCTGAACTACTCTGCCTCTTTCACAGTGAGAAAGATTAGCTCAAATATCGGAGTTGAAAGAAAGTTTATGGTTTACTCGCCATTGCTTGCCGACATAGAAATTTTAAAGCGTGGCGTGGTGCGTCGTAGTAAGCTTTATTACCTACGTAGTCTTACCGGCAAAGCTTCGCGCATCAAGGAAAAATTAGATTTTCTTGTTGACTCTAGCGTGGCTGAAGATGGCTCTTCTTCTTAAGATTTTTAAAAAAATCCCAACATATTTTTTTCTATTTTTATCCGCTTCTTGCGCTTTTGACAGGGCGCATCAAGGGCGTGTTGAGCTTTATAGCGCTGGAGACCAAAGCTCCTTTGTTTTTACGGTGAGTGATGAGTTTATTGCTCATAACAAGGCCTCTACTCCCGACAAGAAAAATCCAAAAATTACTCAAGCTGAAGCTGCCCTCATAGTCTCTCTACTTAAGGAGAAAAAATTCTGTTTAAACGAGGATGGTGACCCACTTTTTGAAGTGACTTCTCGCCAAGAAAAAATATTTGATGCTACTTTTGCTCACTTAATTGAAGAGAATTACAAGGCCCGTCCATTGGCGCCGAAGATGTATTTCGGTAAGTGTCTCAAAAGTGCGAGCAAGTAGTTAAAACAGCCAAAGGTTGCTCTACCAAGAATTTTTTAACCCAACTAAAATTGAGTTGACAAATTGCCGCTGATATTTTGTAGATCCAGCCTGGATTTTTGGCTGTAGCTAGAAACTAAATTTAATTCCTTAATTTTAATCAAATCCCATGAAAAGTATTTTCAATATTTCAGCAAGAGATGCGCTTCAATCTTTAGCGAGCGGTGCTCTACAAGTTGCAAGAAGAAACATGTCTACCAACTATAAACCGGGTAATTGGATGTTTTTTGGTTACGGCAATATGGCAAAAGCCGTTATAGATAATAAGATGTTGCAGGAATTGGTGGAGAAGGGCAACCAAGTGGATATCATTAAGACAAAGCCATCTACCGGTCAGTTAGAAATGTCGGGATTAACTTACTATTATTCAGAGTCTAAAAATGAGAGCGAAAGAATGCCTCCTCTTGGAAAAAAATATAATAAGGTAATTTCTGGTGCGAAGCCTCTAATTTCTGCTAAAGAATTAGGAAAGTTTTCTAATTACGTTGATAACAATACGGTATTGGTTTCTTATGAGGCTGGAAGCACCACATCCTCTTTGATGAACAGATTACGTGGAGGTTTGTGTAAAGTTATTCGGGCAATGCCCAACACTAATGCTACAATAGGAAGATCATTAACCGCTTATTGTACTACTGGTAACGTCGATGAAGAGTCTTTAGATGAGATAGTTTCAATTCTTCAGAGAGCTGGAGATGTTTTCCCTATTGCGGAAGACAGAATGAATGCTTTTACCGCGGTCGCTGGTAGCGGTCCTGCTTATGCTCATCACATTCTTGGTTCGATTTCTAGGTCTTTGCAAGCTCATCAGGGCTACTCACCGAAAGATGCAGATAGTTTAACGCTAAAAGTGGCCCAAGATTTTGATGATCCTAAGTATAAAAAGGGAGTGAGTGAAAAAGTTAGAAACGCTTTAAATCAAATGGATTCATCTGATCAAGACAGCTCTAGAGGTAAGGGTTCAACTGAAGGTATTATTAATAACGCTGTGAAGGCTTTAGGAAAGGATTGTGCCCCAGATGAGTTGGACTCAATGATCGCTGGCGTTATAACAAGAGTATCTAAATCTTTAATAAAAGGCGCTCAGTCTTGTGGTTTTAATGAAGATGTTTCGGAAGCAATGGTCGCTGGTCCAAACGGTATTTTAAAAGCTTCCGCTGGTTATGCTGCGAAATCCGGCAAAACCTTTCTCGAGCTAAAGAATGCAGTTACCAGCATGGATGGAACAACGCAGGCTGCTCTTGCTATTGGAGAAGTTGGCACCGGAAGAACTCTAGATCAGCTTTGGGATCAGGCTATGAAAGCTGCAGTTATAAGAGGGAAGCAAATGGGCGATCCTTTGGGATACTCTCTGGCAGAAGCTTCTTCAGCTCTTGATACTGCGATCGCTCAGAAAAAAGACATGTCTCTTTATAAAAAGCCGATGGCCGTATTGTATAACGGTCTAAGACAAGTATTCGATTTGATTTCGCCAGCGCCTACTACGTCAAAAGCGGGAGATAATTTTAGTGCTATCGGACTAGATGGTAAAGGTCCTGATAATGCAAAAGGTGGCGGACGGGGTCAGGGATAAGTTGTATCTCTATAAATCCATATCCGGTAAAAGTTTCATCAGCTTTTCCGGATCGCGGATTTTTTTGATGACAATCTGACGATTCTGTAAAAAATTCCCCCTTACGCACTTCACTCAAACAATTTCAGTTTTGTCAAAAACAGCAATAATTCTCTTCAATCTCGGCGGACCAGATAAATTGGAATCAGTCAAGCCCTTCTTGTTCAACCTATTCAACGATAGCGCGATCATCAAATTGCCGCAGCCTTTGCGTTTTATATTGGCGAAGCTGATCTCAACTTTGCGTTTTCCTAAAGCAAAAAAGATTTACGAATCGATCGGCGGCTCATCTCCACTGCTTTCTTTCACTAATTCCCAAGTCCACGCACTTGAGCAAGAACTTTCATTTTTCGGAAATTTTAAAGTTTTTATCTCGATGCGTTACTGGCATCCATTCGCATCCGAGGTAATAAAAAAACTTCACGAATATTCTCCGGATCAAATCGTTTTACTGCCGCTTTATCCGCAATTCTCGAGTGCAACTTCTAATTCTTCTTTGGAGGATTTTTTGCGCAGATTGCCGCGCGAAACCAAAGCCAAAGTAATTTGCTGCTACCCAACAGATCCAGATTTCATCTTGGCCCACACCAACTTAATCAAACAAAAAATTGTCGGACAAAATTTCTCCGAATTACGTTTTTTATTTTCTGCCCACGGCTTGCCGCAGAGCTTAATTGACGAGGGAGATCCCTACGTTTCTCACGTTGAAAAAAGTGTCGCTGAAATCGTAAAAAATTTTCCGCCTGAAATGGATTTCTGTATTTGTTACCAATCAAAAGTAGGTCCAAAAAAATGGACTTCACCTAACTTAGAACAAGAGCTTCATCGAGTTGTTCTCGACAAAAAAACCCCAGTAATCGTGCCGATTTCTTTCGTTGCCGATAATTCCGAAACTCTTTTTGAACTCGATATTCTTTACAAAGATTTTGTCGCAGATTTGGGTGTAAAAAAATATCTCCGCGTCGCAACTCTAAACAATAGTGGCATCTTCATCAAAAGCCTTGCTGAGATTTGTAAAAATGCCGTAAAAGACGATTCAGCTAAGGTTTTTTGTGGTAAAAATCCGCAAAGAATTTGTGAGAAAAAATTTAAATATTGTCCAAATCAAAACCACCGCGAAGCGTGATTGTTGTTGATGTAGTAACCAAAAATAAAAAGTGGACAGACAAAGAAAAGCTCGTCGAAAGACTTGCTAAAAAACTTATTTCTTTAACTAAATCTGATGCGCAAGAGCTCGCGATTTCTTTGGTCTCTGACCGCCAAATGAAAAAAATTAATTTTCAGTTTCGCGACAAAAATAAGCCGACTAATGTTTTATCTTTTCCGGCCTTTGACCGGTTATTTCTTGGCGATATTGTAATCGCCTACGAAACTCTGGAGCGCGAAGCAAAAGAGCAAAAAAAGAAATTCAACGATCACCTGACACACCTAATTTTGCACAGCATCCTTCATCTTCTTGGCCATGATCACGAAGAAGAAAAAATGGCGCAGAAAATGGAAAAATTAGAAATTAAAATTCTCAAACAACTCGACATCGAGAACCCCTACAAATGACAAAGCGCAGACTAAGTTTTCTCTCTAATCTCCTCGGCAAAAAAACCAAAAAATCTTTCGCCTCGGCAATTTCTTACGTGGTAGAAAGTTACGATAATACTGGCCTTATCAGCCCAGAAGAAAAAAAAATGTTAAAAAATGTCATCGCCTTTGGTGACAAGAAAGTTGTAAGCGTGATGACGCCGCGCTCGGACATCGTTTCCGTAAATCAAGAAGCTGATTTGAACGAGATCAAGAGAGTAATCGCCTCTGACGGCCACACTCGCATTCCAGTTTTTAAAAAAGATTTCGACAACATCGTTGGATTTATTCACAGCAAAGATTTGGCGAAATTTATTGGCAATAGTGACGAGGATTTTTCGCTGACAAAAATTTTGCGTAAAATTCTTTTTGTTCCGGGCTCGATGAAGCTGCTCGATGTGCTGTTTCGCATGCGCATGGCGCAGGTTCACGTCGCCATCGTGCTCGATGAATTTGGTAGCGCAGATGGCTTGGTAACGATTGAAAATTTAGTAGAAGAAATCGTCGGCGACATCGAAGACGAGCATGATTTACCGACAGAAGATGCCTTTTCTCGCGTGCGAAAAATCGGTGAAAATAAATTTGAATTTGGTGGTCGAGTTGAGATCGAAAAATTTGAAGAGGTGCTACAAAGAAAAATCGAGCGAGACGACAATGAGTTCGCAACCGTCGGTGGCTTTGTGTTGACGCTGTTCAATCAAGTGCCAGAGATCGATCAGAAAATTGAGCGAAATGGTTTAAAAATTAAAATCATCGATGCCGATGAGCGGGCAGTGAAGCTGATTGAAGTCGTAAGTTTCTAGTCTCTTCCTGGATTCCCGTGAAGGCAGGAATCCAGAAAAACATTTAGCGATTACCAATTTCAACGTAATCCCTTTTGACCTGTCCAGTATAGAGCTGGCGCGGTCTGCCAATTTTAAAGGCCGGGTCTTCAATCATTTCTTTCCACTGAGAAATCCAGCCAGCTGAACGCGCAATGGCGAAAATTACTGTGAATAAATTAGCCGGAATTCCGAGCGCTTTATAGATGATTCCAGAGTAAAAATCGACATTCGGGAAAAGTTTTCTTGAGACAAAATATTCGTCATTAAGCGCAATTTTTTCGAGCTCAACCGCAATACTTAAAAGCGGATCATTCTTGATTCCAAGCTCAGCCAAAACTTCGTCACAAGATTTTTTCAACACCGCCGCGCGTGGATCATAATTTTTGTAAACACGATGGCCAAAACCCATCAGGCGGAAGGAATCGTTTTTATCTTTCGCCCGCGCGATGAATTCTGGAATGCGATCTTTAGTGCCAATTTCTTGTAACATCTCGATCACTTCCTCATTCGCGCCGCCATGTGCGGGGCCCCAAAGCGAAGAAATCCCTGCGCCGATGCAAGCAAATGGGTTAGCACCAGATGATCCGGCAAGGCGCACAGTAGAAGTCGAAGCATTTTGTTCGTGATCAGCATGCAAGACGAAAATCATTTCCATCGCCTTGGCGATTACTGGCGTAACTTTGTGCGGATAATTTGGCTTATCAAAAAGCATGTGGAGAAAATTTTCAGCAAATCCGTATTCTTTATTTGGATACATCAATGGCTCGCCGATCGAGTATTTGTAAGCCATCGCCGCGAGTGTCGGCATTTTGGAAATAATTTTGTAAACCACGTCCATGCGACCTTCTGGCGTGTGAACATCCATTGTTTCGTGGTAGAAAGCAGAAAGAGATGCAACCGATCCAACCAAGATGGCCATTGGGTGCGCGCGCCTCGGGAAGCCGCGCAGAAGAATACCAATTTGTTCGTGAACGAGCATGTTGCGAATGATGCCGCTTCTGAATTCGCGGTACTGCGTCGCGTTGGGCAAATCGTGATTTAACAACAAATAAGCTACTTCAAGAAACTCGCTTTTCTTCGCCAGCTCTTCGATTGAATATCCGCCGTGCCTTAGAAATCCTTGATCGCCGTCGATAAAAGTAATTTTTGATTCGCATGAAGCTGTAGATAAAAATCCCGGATCATAAGTGAACATTCCGCTTTCTTTGTAGAGCGCCGAAATGTCGATCACATCTTGCCCAACAGAGGCTTTACGAATTGGTAGAGAAATTTCCTTACCATTTGGGAGCGTTAATTTAGCGGATTCGGACATAGATTTTTGATTTAAGATTTGAGAGTTTGTCGGCTTCCTAAATACCAAAATGTTAATGTTAAATGGTTAATTCCTTGGGCTTCCCAAAATCAGAAAAAGATACCCGCGTTGTCGTTGCAATGTCCGGAGGGGTCGATTCTTCCGTTGTCGCCTGCCTGCTGAAAGAGCAAGGCTACGAGGTGATCGGCATCACTTTGCAGCTTTACGACATGGGCGATGCGCTGAAAAAAAAGAATGCCTGTTGTGCTGGCGTGGATATTTACGACGCCAAAAAAATCGCCGAAAAATTCGATTTTCCGCATTATGTTTTGAACTACCAAAATCTTTTCAAAGAGTCGGTGATTGATGATTTTGCGGATTCTTATTTGCAGGGCGAAACGCCAATTCCCTGCATTAAATGTAATCAGTCCGTGAAGTTTCGTGATTTGCTAAAAACCGCGCGCGACCTTGGCGCAGACTGTCTTGCGACCGGTCACTACGTACAAAGGTTGGTCGGAAAAAATGACGAAGCAGAAATGCACAAAGCGGTCGATGAAGACAAAGATCAGAGTTATTTTTTATTTGCGACGACAAAAGATCAGCTCGAATTTTTGCGTTTTCCACTCGGCGGAAATAAAAAAGAAAAGACGCGCGAAGAGGCTCTGCGCCTAGGTTTAGAGGTGGCAAATAAGCCTGATTCGCAAGATATTTGTTTCGTACCAAATGGTGATTACGCCGAAGTAATCAAGCGTCACCGTCCGCAAGCTTTCAAGCCTGGTGACTTCATTCACGTCGAAACAAAAAAGATTTTAGGCCGGCATGAAGGCATTATTAACTTCACTTTGGGTCAAAGACGCGGCCTTGGTATTTCTTATCCCGAGCCGCTTTACGTAGTGAAGATTGATCCAAAAGAAAATGCGGTTTTCGTCGGTGAAGAAAAGTTTTTACAGAATCACAAATTTAAAATTCGTGATTTGAATTGGTTTTCTAAGACTTTGCCGGGCGCAGAAATTAAAGCTCATGTTCGCCTTCGCTCAAATCACGCAGAAGAGCCAGCGACAATAAAAATTTTAGAAAATGGCGACGCAGAAGTTGAAATGAAATCAATGACGCGCGCGATTACCCCGGGCCAAGCATGTGTGATCTACCAAGATTCTCACGTGCTTGGCGGCGGCTGGATAACTAAAGAAATCGAGTAAATACATCCGCCGGTTGAGCGAAGTCGAAACCTTTAGAGCCTTATTCGAGAGGTTTCGACTTCGCTCAACCGGCGGGTGTGTTTACTAAAAAACTAAAAAAAATGTCTGAAAAAAAACTTCCCCTAAACGTTCCATTCAAAAAATTTTCTGAATGGTTTGAAAAAGCTGGCGCAACAAAAGAAATCATCGAGCCAACGGCGGTCTGCCTTGCAACCGTTTCTGAAAATGGTCACCCTTCGTCACGAATGGTTTTGCTAAAAAATTTCGACGAGCGCGGTTTTTGTTTTTTCACAAATTTAACCAGTCGCAAAGGCAAAGAACTCTCGCAAAATCTCAATGTCGCACTTTGTTTTTACTGGGGAATTCTCGGTCGCCAAATTCGCATCGAAGGCGCAGTTGAAAAAGTTTCGATCGAAGAAGCTGACGATTATTTTGCCTCACGTCGTCGCGGCAGTCAGATCGGCGCCTGGGCTTCTAAGCAATCGCAAGAGATGAATGAGTGGAGCGAATTCGACGAGCGCATCAAAAAAATTTCTGAAGATTTCGAAGGTCAAGAAATCCCCCGTCCACCTTTTTGGTCGGGTTTTCGTGTAGTTCCAAAGCTAATTGAATTTTGGGAAGATGGTGAATTTCGCATCCACCGTCGCGAAGTTTTCGAGCGCGAAATTGATGGCTGGAAAGTGAAAAAAATTTATCCTTAACCCTCGGATTTGCTGCTCAAAATACAATTTTGAGCACCGTGCTCAAAATCTTTTTTCGATCCTCGCCTGTGCGGGGATTCAGAAAAAACCCACCACGCCACACTACAAATGCACATCTACATCCTAGCCAGTAAACGCAACGGCACCCTCTACACTGGCGTCACCAAAGACTTAGAGCGCAGAATCGTCGAACACAAAACCAAACTCCTCCCCGGATTCACAGAAAAATACGAAGTAACAAAACTAGTCTATTGCGAAGAAATCCCCGGCGCGACATCAGCAATCGCCAGAGAAAAACAGATCAAAAAATGGAATCGAAAATGAAAGTTGAGGCTAATCGAAGAGCACAATCCTGAGTGGAAAGATTTGTCTGAGGAGTGGATGGAAACACCTCCTGGATCCCCGCCTGCGCGGGGATGACGCTGAAAGTAACGCGCTCAATTCTCGTCCCGTCTGAAAGCAATGCACTCAATTCTCGTCCCGTCATCCCCGCGCAGGCGGGGATCCAGGAAGGGTTAGGTTAATTGCAAATCGTAAAATCTTTTAATCTCGTCGCGCACATTTTCTTGACCTTGCGTCACGTTGATTTTTGCGCGGAATTCTGCCGAGCCTTTTAGGCCAGAGCTATACCAGCCGATGTGTTTTCTTGCGAGTGGAATAGCAGTTTGCTCTCCGTAGTGCTCAATCATTTCTGCGAAGTGATTGAGAACAATTTCTTTTTGCTCGGCGAGTTCGGGAGTGGGAATTTTTTCTTCACCTTTTAGATCGGCATTAATCTGCGCAATCAACCAAGGTTTGCCGTAAGCGGCTCTGCCGATCATTACTCCATCTGCCTTCGAGAGCTCGAGCGCTTTTCTTGCATCGTCAGAATTTTTGATGTCGCCATTGGCGATTACGGGAATTTTTACGGCCTCTTTTACGCGTGAAATTAATTCCCAGTTGGCGCTGCCGTCATACATCTGACAACGGGTGCGGCCGTGAATGGTGAGCATTTGAATGCCAACATTTTCTGCTTTTTTTGCAAGGCTGGGCGAGTTTAAATTTTCATAATTCCAACCTAAGCGCGTTTTCATCGTTACCGGAATTTTCACGGCCTTAACCACCGCTTCCATGATGCGCGTGGCGAGATCTTCGTCTTTCATCAAGGCGCTGCCAGCAAAACTATTTACAACTTTTTTGACTGGGCAGCCGAAATTAATGTCGATGATGTCGGCTCCGAGATCTTCATTTAACTTTGCTGCTTCGGCCATTATTTCTGGATCACAGCCGGCGAGCTGCACCGACATTGGATAAATCGCATCATCCCTTTCGCATTTTTTCAGTGAGTCGCGTGTTTGCATGATCATTGCACGTGACGCAATCATTTCTGAAATCACCAAAGGCGCGCCGAATTTTTTTACTAAACGACGGAAAGGTAAGTCGGTTACGCCTGACATTGGCGCCAGAAGGACGTTGCCTGGTAATGTGATATTTCCGATTTGGATCATGCGAAATAAGGAAGGTAATGCCAGTCGCGGCGTAAGTCTTTGGCGTTGGCACACTTGATGCGGCCTGCTTTGAGGCAGTCTTGGATTAGGCGTAAAGTTTTGGTTTGTTCGTGATCGCCAAAGGCAAATCTGTGGCGAATCGACTTGTTTGCCGTTCTTTTGTTACTCACTAAATTCAGGCAAGAGTGTTGAAAAACCGCTTCGATTCTTTCCTCTTTTTCCATCTCACTGAATTTTTTTGGCATGTAGAGAATGACGCAAAAGTAATCTTGCTCGAGGCGCCATTTTATTGGTGGCAAGACATTTATTTCAATGGAGTTGACTACCTTATCATAACCACTGCCCTTTTCTTCAGCGAAGTGTGTTTTGCGCATGATGTCGGCTAGTACTTCGTTTCTGGTTTTGGAGGGATGATCGATCAGGCGATCAGACGAGATCTCTGGCAGCAAGCCTCCTGGATTGGTGATTTCGATACGATCAGAAAAAATATCGACGGTGACGAAACCGTTATTTTGAGTGTAATCGCGATGGATGATGGCATTGGCTAACAACTCGCGAATCGCGATTTCTGGCACTAGAGATTCATTGATGCGACTCGCCTTTTTGATTGATTCGCGATGTGAAAGTAATGATAAGATTTTACTCACTGCATCATCCAAAGTTAGGGAATAGCCCTGGTTAAAAAAGATATCTCGTTTGGAAGAAATCTTACTGCTTCCGTCATATTCGGTAATGCGGATGGCGAATTTTTCATATCCCGGGAAGGCGCTAAAATCCTCGGCACAAAGCAAGACACAAAGATTTGTCGGTAAATATTTTCCTTTGGTTTTTAGCAAAAGTTTGTGATGAAAAAGATGTTCGTTGAGAGCTTCTTTATTGTTGATCGGAGTTGGGTTGGTTCTCTTTACGAATTCGCTGAAATCAAATAAATCGACCCACTTGGATTGGTTGCTAATCGGTAAAACCGCGGGTAATTCTTCGTAACGCAACATGCGCGACGAAAGCATCGCAGCACGAAGTTCAGGCTCACTCATTTGCCTAGTGTTTCCAGCAACTCTGATGTAAGAAAATTCTAATCCTTTGTTTTTTAGACTGACCGGTTTTTGCACCGATTCATGAATGTAAGCTGCTAGAAGTAAGCGTCCGGAATGTTTGAATTTTACGAATTCAATTTTGATTTCTGGCTTGAGATTGTGTCGCGCTACATTGCTTAAGGATGAGGTAATGTTTTTTATTTCGCCTTCGCTGCCAACGCCAATTACTTTTCCGTGATCATCAATTCCATAAACCAAAAATCCCCCTCCAGGAAGATTGGCAAAGGCGGAAAGATGTTTGCTGAGTTTCTCCCCGTTGGAGGATAGCGCCTCTTTCCAATCGAGTTCGTTTAACTCACAAGGAAAAGGAGCTAGACTTTTTTCTATTAATTCGAGGCAGAGACTTTCTAAGTAATCCATTTAGTAGGGGTTTTGTTGTTTAAATGTGGTGAATGATGTAGTATAGAATGTATTATAGATCAAGTCTTGATTTTGCTGTATAAAACAATGCAGCCAAATTTTTTACTCTCTGAATGTATTAATAGTTTTAATAGTTTTTGGTGCCCCCGGCATGGAGAAAATGACCTAAACGGTCATTTTCGGCGGCAACATCGGCCGATCTAAATTTTGTATTTTGGTGCCCCCGGCATGACTCGAACATGCGCACATGGTTTAGGAAACCACTGCTCTATCCCCTGAGCTACGGGGGCTAATGAAACCCGTCTGGCGTTGCCTCGAGGCTTCGAGGCATGAATTTAAGATCGTAACCGAAAACGACCGTTTTGGGTCGTTTTCTACCCCTTCGCTACGGGGGCTAATGAAATTTATTTACTACCGACGCAGTGATATTCAAACCCCTTTTCCCTCATTTCTTTCGCATCAAAAAGATTGCGTAAATCGATGATTTTTTTGGTTCTGATTTTTGAAAAATCGAGTGCGCGATATTCTTCCCATTCGGTAACGATTACGATTACATCCGCGTCAGACGTAGCTTCGTAAAGATCTTCAAAGAAAGAAATATTTTTAAATTCTGCCAATTCACGTTTCGCATTTTCGATCGCGGCAAAATCATGAGCGAAAATTTTTACGTCTTTTTTTGCTAATTCTTTGGCGATTGTGATTGCTGGCGAATAGCGAATGTCGTCGGTATTTCCTTTGAAAGCGAGGCCAAGTAGTGCGATTTTTTTGGCCGGAACGGCGAGAATTTTTTCAACCATTCTGATTTTTCTTTTTTGATTCGAAGCGATTACCGAATCGATCAAAGAGAGCTCAACAGAATTTTCTTTGGCGACATTTAAAATCGCCAAAATGTCTTTCGGAAAACATGATCCGCCAAAGCCCGGCCCGGGATTTAAAAATTTTTCACCAATGCGCGAGTCTAATCCCACAGCGCGCGCAAGCTGCTTGATATTTCCGCCAACCGCTTCGCACAAATCCGCCATTTCATTAATAAAAGAGATCTTGGTCGCGAGGAAAGAGTTAGCAGCGTATTTGATTAATTCGGCAGTGATGATGTCGGTTGCGACTAGTTTTTCTGGCGCAAATTTTTCGTAAATTTCGGCGAAAATTTTTTGGGCTTTTTCATCTTCAACTCCGACAACGATGCGGTCGGGATTCATGAAGTCATTGATCGCAACGCCTTCGCGCAAAAATTCTGGATTAGAAGCGACGGCAAAATCTAGCAGAGGATTTACCCGCTTAATTAATGCCTTTATTTTCGCGCCAGTGCCGGCGGGAACTGTCGATTTAGTGACGATTAATTTGTAAGATTTTGAAAGTTCAGCTACTTCTTTTGCCGCAGCAAGAACGTAAGAAAGATCTGCTGATCCATCTTCATCTTGCGGAGTGCCAACGGCGATAAATACAACGGCAGAGCCATCCAAGCCATCTTTTAAATTTGTTGTAAAAGAAATTTTTACTTCAGCGAGTAACTCAGAAAGTCCTGGTTCAAAAATCGGAACTACGCCGGATTTTAATTGGGAAATTTTTTTTTCGTCCTTGTCGACGCAAATAACTTCGTGACCAAGTTTAGCGAAACAAACGCCTGAAACCAAGCCCACGTAGCCGCTGCCAATTACTGTGATTTTCATATTTCCCCCCCCCACTTACAATTGTTGCCGCAGACTCCAATATTATTACTTTTCCCTCATTATTACGAACTCAGCGAGATCAATCAGCAACCTAGCTTTATCGCCAAAAATTCTTAAATGAGCGATTGATTGTTCGTGTAATAATTTCAGTTGTTTTTCGGCATTTTCTAAACCGACTAAATCAACGATGCTGACATTTTCTTTTGTTTTTTTGTGATGAGCTTCTTCGATTTCTGACTTGCCTATATTGATGCCGCGATGATCCAAAACATCATCCTTAATCTGAAAAGCTAAACCTAAATCATGGGCAAAATAACGTAGCGCATTATGTTCATCGGGCCCGCAGCGACCAAGAGCTGCGCCACTTTCTGCTGCAGCCATAAAAAGTTCGCCAGTTTTTAAGCGATGTAATCTCGCCAAGGTTTCTTTGGAAATTTTTTGCGCAGCTTTTTCGATGTCCATCATTTGCCCACCGGCCATTCCGGCGAATCCTGCGGCTTTAGAAATTATTTTAATTAATTCGCAACGAACCGATGCGTCCTTGTGAGTGACGGGATTAGCAAGTATTTCAAAAGCGTAAGTTAGTAAAGCATCGCCAGCAAGAATTGCCGTCGCTTCATCAAATTTTTTGTGATTAGAGGGTCTGCCGCGCCTTAAATCATCGTCATCCATCGCTGGTAAATCATCGTGAATCAGTGAGTAAACATGAACAAACTCAAGCGCTACTGCGGCGTTGAGCGAAGTCAAAATCGACATGCCAAAAATTTGCGCCGAGGCCATTAGTAAAAATGGACGAATTCTTTTTCCGTCAGATAGCGCTGAATAACGCATCGCTTCGACCAATTTTGAATCAGCGAAGTCGTGCGGCAAAAGTTCGTCCATTCTTTTTTGTACAAGAATGGAGCAGGCAAGAAGGGATTCTTTAAGATTTTGAGAGAGCATTTTTAAGAAAATTTACGCACAGGATTCATGTGAATAGTTGCGCTGCATTAGTTATTTTTTATTCAACGCTTTATCTATTTCAGACAGAGAATTTGCGAGCTGATTTAATTCATCAATTTCGAATTTTGGAATCTGGCGATTTGATTCATTGCGACAAATTTTTTGAGCAGTTTCAGACAAAATTGCAATCGGACGAATGATGTGTTCGTAGAAGCCAAAAAGTACAAATCCAACAATGGCGATAAGGAAGGAAGCTATAAGCGAGTAGGTCATTAGTCGCATCGTGTGGCGACGTTCTGCTGTATTGTTGTCGTAGATTGTAATTAGGCCATAACTGACACATTCTTCGATTAAATCACATTCAAATAATTGTTTGAAGTAGGCAAAATCAGAGATCAATTCTCGTCGAGAAGGGTCCTTAATATTTTCCAGCATTTTTTCCAAAATAACCTTGTTTTCCCCGCTGTCGAGATTCTCAGATTTTATAACCACCTCGCCATTGCCATCCGTGATCGCGAATAAAACATTATCGCCAGAAATCAGGCTGCTGATCTGTGATTTTAAATTGTTAACGCTGATCCCAGCGATCACTGATCCAACATATTCTCGATGATTATTAGTAATGCCGTAGCCAATGGGAATGGAATGAATTTTGCTGATGCGGCCAATAATTGGGTTGCCAATGTGCATCGTTAGCGGGTTTTCTCGGGCTAAAATGAGATAATTGCGATCCGAGAGATCGATATTTTCATCTAGGATGCCAAGTCCGCTTGAAACTTTAACCTTATGTTTTTCATCAACCCAGGCAAAAATATTCCAATGCAATAGGCCGTCACTAGGGACGCGATAATTTATTAGCAGATCGTTAATAAATTTGTAATCGCGCGGGTTGTGAGTTGAGATTTGTCTGCCGACATAGGTCATTATTTGCTTGGTGTAAATCAGAGAGTCGGTGATTTTGCGATTAATATTATTGTTTTGAGCTCTAATTTCGTAAGAGGCGGTCGATCTAAAATCATTATATTCGCCAAAGAGAAACGTCAGCGAAGCAGCGAGAAGGATAGCTGAAAATATTGCTGCGATGAAGTAAAAGTAGCTGTTGGCACTTTTTTTAATAAGAAATTTTATAATCATTCGCGAAATTACTTGGTTCGTTTGGCTGAGTCATTTTGCGGCTCATTGTCAGCGCAGGTTTCTTCGGTTTTTTTCGGAAAGTATCTATCTACAAAAGAGCCTTTGCTTCTGATCGCGCTTTCGCGCTTTAGTGAATATTCAGACAAAGCTTCGGAAAGAATAATTAAGCCAGTTTTGATATTTTCTCGATCAAGTTCCGTGCGATTTGGATATTTTTTTGAGTTTTGTGAAATGCTTATCACGGCTTCAAGAGCCTGTTCATCACTGAGTGCTGGATTAGCAAAATCTTGGCAGCTCTTGATAATTTTTATGGTTTCTGCGTTGTTCAGAATGCCTTTTATGTAGACCCCGGTGCCGTGTCCATAAGAGTCAGAAATAATTACCCCGTCTGATCTTTCGAATGTCGGCGGGACAACATCTGGCCCCATCACTAGAAGTATATTGGGGCTATTTTTACCATATCTTGTTAGGCAAGTTACGTCCTGTTTGTAAAGATCTGGGTTAAGAAAAATATTGCTGAAGAATTTTTCAGGTTTCTTGCTGCCGCAATCGGTAAGACTAATGAAATAAACCGACGGAGATAGTTCGCATTCCAAGCTTTGAGTTAATGGAGACCCCATGTTAACGCAAAGAATCTTGTTCGTGTATTTTTTTATCTGATCTTCTTCGCGGCCATTTTCTTCTAATTTTGCTTTTAAATATCTTAGATGAGAACCGGCTTCTCTGGCGCCAATGCTGTGACTTAAAAGAATGACACGCTTGCAATCATTCGGATCTTTAAGCTGTTTTTCTTGATCAAAGAAAATCGGCACAAAAATCTTTTCAAAAAAATTTTCAGATTCTTCTTGGTTGATGTAATCCGTTTCGACATAAGGCATGGCTCCTTTGATGTAGCGTCGATCTTGATCGGCATCAAGTTTCGGCGAGTAAATTAACCTCCGTAAGTTCGGAGCTAGTTTAGCCATCTGCGCATAGGTATTTCTTAACGCTTTATCGGAGCTTGCCCCACCAAGCCCCGGAGTGATGATAACTTGTGCTTTTGCTACTATTTCAGGGCTTGCTATTCTTAGTTCTGAGTCTCCTTCAATTTCGATAGCTTGCCCCATCACGCCTTCTATCGAAGATTTAGGCTGTTCGTTTAATTGATTGTGAGTCGAATGAACCAAAATCGGATCAAGTAGGTTGTTTTGTATGGTTGTGAATAGCTCGCCAATGGCGAATGGGGGCTGAATACCCAAAATCCATTTACGCCGATCTTTTTCGCGCGCAGCTTTTACAATTTCCTTTATGCAGGAATTAATTTGCGTCTCGTGATGTTGAGTTTGTAGTGCGTCGACATAGCTAATTCCAGCGGCGGCACTTACCCTGTCGGATAATATTTTTGTAAATTTTGGCAGTTTTTTAAATGACCTAGACATTTTTATTAAATAAAATGAGCGGAATAAATCCTTATAAATATGGCAGTTTACACAAAAGTTACAAAAGAAGAAATTACTTCTCACCTAAGAAAATACAGCATCGGCGCATCAATAGATCTCAAAGAAATTCTTGAAGGAATCGACAATTCTAATTTTATTTTAGAGACCGATCAGGGGAAGTTTATTCTTACTATTTTTGAATC
Source organism: Rhizobium sp. Q54 (assembly GCA_945871805.1). Classification (GTDB taxonomy): domain Bacteria; phylum Pseudomonadota; class Alphaproteobacteria; order Rickettsiales; family UBA1997; genus UBA2645. The sequence goes on from CAMBXE010000001.1 coordinate 29,656, forward strand.
ACGCCTTGCTGAAAATGCTGAAAAAGATTTACCATTTTTCATAAATTTAAAACTGCACTTGGCGAGAAATGGAATTTCTTGTCCGCGACCAATCCTTGATAATAAAGGTTCTGCGCTGGTCGATCTCGAAGGAAAAAAATCGGTAATTGTTACTTTTTTGACGGGAAAAGCTGTCGCAAAAATTACGCCAAACAGTTGTTTTGAAGTTGGAAAAATTTTAGCCAAATTGCATTTAGCCGCCGCTGATTTTTCGATGTCGCGTAAAAATGATTACGGAATTTCTAACTTGCGTCCTTTGTTTTCTAAGTTCGAACGCTTGCTCGATGATTACCAAAAAGATTTGCGCGAAGAAATTTTAGAGAATCTAGATTTCCTAGAAAGATCTTGGAACCTTGATTTACCTAGTGCCGCAGTGCATTTAGATTTTTTCCCCGACAATGTTTTTTTTGACGAGGATGAAAAAGTGAGTGGAGTAATCGATTTTTATTTCGCCGCTAATGATGCCTTGATCTACGATTTTGCTGTGACCACGACCGCCTGGGTTGATGATGAAAAAAAATTTGCCGCGCTACTGCAGGGCTACGAGGAAGTCAGAAAATTTTCTGAAGAGGAAAAAGATTTTTTAAAAATCGCCTTAGTAGGAGCCTCGATGCGCTTTTTATTAACAAGGCTTCACGACATGTTTTTCACCGTAAAAAATTCTTTCGTTACGATCAAAGACCCGCAGGAATATTTAGAAAAACTAAGATTTTTTAGAGCGCACGCATGAGCATCAAACATCATTTTTTCGGCAAGGATTGTGTAATTGATCGCGAGTTGTTGGGCCGCTCCAATCTTGAGAGCGCACTGGATAAGAAAAATTTTTCTCCGGCGGCAGTTTTATTCGTAAAGCAAGTTCATGGCGCTGAAATTGCTGTTGTCGATTCGGCAGAAAAAATTCACGGCAATCAGAATCTGCCCAAGGCTGACGCGCTTGTAACCAATTTGCCAAATATTGTTCTTGGAATAGTTACCGCTGATTGCGCCCCGATTTTATTTTTTGATGCAGAGAGAAAAATAATCGCCGCCGCACATGCTGGTTGGCGCGGAGCCAAGCTAGGAGTGATTTCATCAACTGTCACCGAAATGAAAAAGCTTGGAGCAAAAAATATTGAAGCAGTAATTGGGCCAATGATTCAGCAAAAATCTTACGAAGTTTCTCAAGAATTTTTAGAGGATTTCTCACGCGAAAATTCAGCCAATAAAATATTTTTTATTGAAGGCGCAAAAGCTGAAAAATATTGGTTTGACCTGCCTTCTTACGTCGAGAAAAAATTGCAGGAATCGGGAATTACAAAAATCACAAATCAACGAATCGACACCTACACAAATGAACAAGATTTTTTTTCTTTCAGAAGATCAACGCATCAAGGAGAGAAAGACTGCGGAAGGAATGTTTCGGTGATTGTGGGGGGAGGTGGTGCCTGAAGCCGGAATCGAACCAGCGACACAAGGATTTTCAGTCCTTTGCTCTACCAACTGAGCTATTCAGGCGCGAAGGCGCGGCAACGTAAAGACGGATCTTTTATTTGCAAGTTGGCCAGTTCGTCACTGCGAGCTACGTGGGGCAATCCACGGTAAAAAACTGGATTGCCCCGCGCAGCTCGCAGCGAAGAAGTGGAGAGGTTAGTACCAAATCCACAACCTGGACTTGCAAAAAATCACTCACAAGATGATGCAAAATTATCCCAGATAAATGTCAGAAAACTTTCTCAAAAAAATTCGCGAAGAAAAGAAAATTGGTCAAAGCGAGCTGGCGCAAAAAATTGGCGTGAGCAAGCAGCTACTTTCTGGTTTCGAAAATGGTCGCAGTGGTATTTCGAACGAGGTTTTAAAGAAGATTTCTGAAGTGCTTGAAATCAGTCCAGACGCGATTCTAACTGGTAAATCATCTCGACCATTTGACGAAGACGGGCGCAAGAAATTAACCGCAGCAATGAGCTTGGCCTTCAAGATTTACGGCGATCAATTTGACAAAGAGACTTTGATTAAAATCGCTACCGAGACCTACGGATTCGCGGTTGATTTCGATCTAGCCAAAAACGAGCTTAGCAAAAATAAACTTAAAAATTCTCTCGAAGAAAAAATTATCGCAGGACTCGCGGCCAAGTGCTTTCTAGACTCGATAACCGTCGAATAATAAATTTTAAACCATGCAGCAAGAAGAAAAAAAATTAGCCAAACAGGAATTAGAAAAAATTTACAACAATCGCTTTAAGTGGTTGCAAGCGGGCAAGATGTTGCGAGGCAGATTTGCCCAAACACTTCACGACAATCCGAAATTAAATTTGGTGCTGAAATTGGTGGTATTGGCCAATATCGGAATCTGGTCTTCGCTTGCTTTTTTATTTTTAAAATTTTTCTAACATGGTTCTAAAGCGTTACGTTCTGTTGGTCGAAGACGAAAAATTTCAGGCAACATTATTTGCCAAAATCATTGAAAACGAACTTTCAGATTTTGGTTACCAAGTCATTACTATCGAAAATGGGCGCGACGCATTGAAGTTTTTTTCCGGAGAAAAAATTTTAGAAATCGAACAAAGCGAAGTCGGATTGGTGCTACTTGATTTAGCCATTCACGATATTTCTGGCTTGCAAATTCTTGAGAAGATCGACGCAAAAATTCCGGTTGCGGTGCTCAGTGCGAATGAAGATGAAAAAGTGAAAGCAGATGCTTTGCGCTTGGGCGCGTCCGAATATTTCGTGAAGGGAAAAAGTCTCGAAGAGCTAAACAGGTTACGAGATTTTATTGTTAAGGTAATGAGGTAGCTCTGCGTAAATTTTTTATTTTCTTATTTTTTGTAATTCGTTCTGAACCCTCTCTAGCTGCTCTACCATTCGTTACAGATGATGCTGGGATAGTTGATTTAAACCAAATGTCGCTCGAGGCTTTTTCTGAATATTGGCATTTGCCGAAAAAAAATGAGCAGGAATTAGGAAATTTAATCGGTGGATATTTCGGCGCTTCTTACGGCGTAGCAAAAAATCTTGAGCTCACTTTTGGCAGCCTTGTCGGCTATAATTTTCACAATAGTAACGTCGCTTTGTCGAACCCGATTTTTCAGGCCAAGACAATGGTTTATACCTCGCGCAAGCAGGTCATTCCTAGCGTTGCGCTTGAGGCTGGTTACGTTGATAAGCGCGGTCGAGATCAATATTTTGATTCAGCTAAAAACACCTATTTACTCGGGGTCGCGACGAGTAAATTTTTTGACGACGATCTAATTATTCACGTAAATTCCGGCGTTAAATCATCTCACAATATTGATCAACAATCGAATGTTTCGCGCTTACATCTTGGTGTCGCGTTCGATGTGGCGCTTACTTCCGATCAAGTAAGATTTATTGCAGAGAGCTACAACGGCACACCAAATTCGCCGCGCGATTCGCCGGGATTTTTTCACTCTTACCAAGTGGGTTTCAGGTTCATTAAATCGTCGAATTTATCCTTCCATATTCTAACCGGCAGTCAGCCAACTTTCGCTGGTTACGACACAAATAATGAAATGCTCTACCGCCGCACTCAGTGGCTTCAAGTAGGGGTCAGAAAGATTATTGATGATTTGTTTTAGAAGTGCCCTTTAGGCAGGATTTTCCAAAAATTTAATCCACATTTTCGAAATTTTTTCCGACAAAGAATTTTGTTCGCAGCGATTGTGTAAATGCGCAAAATCTAGCTTGTCCATTTCTTGATCTTGCTGCCCGCAGGAATAAAAATATTCCCATTCCCCCGCGTTATTTTTTCTTTTCTGCAGGCATTGCGAGCACACACCTTTCAACATGCATTGCATTGGCGAGTTAAGGCTGGTGATCGCGATTGGCGCTTGTTGCAGCGCGGGAATTTCATGACGAAGTTTGGCGACTTCATGCATCATCGAATCATTGCCGATGGTGAAAATTCGGTCGATTTTAGGAAAAGAATAGTTCCTCACGGAGTCAATCACTGAGCCCTGAATGCCCTCGACTGAAATTATTAATTCCGCGCAAGATTTTCTCATTTTTTCTTCCTGAATAATGAAAGAGCTGTCGCGGTAACCAGCAAAAAAAATCACGCGACAACCATTGGCGCTCATGGCTTCGGCGATTTTAGTTAGCGGCTGATTTCCTCTTCCACCGCCAATTAAAACTACAGTTTCATCTTTTGGAATTTCTGTCGGCTTACCGCTTGGGCCCATGAAAACACAAGGCTCGCCCGCTTTAAAATTTTTAATTAAATGGGTGGATCCGCCAGTATCGATAACGATGCCACTAATAATTCCTTGCGCGCGATCAACCGACAAAGCCGTCACCGGCAAGCCCTCCATCGCCATTAACTGATCCCCAATTTTCGGCGCGAGCGCGTGGTAATTTTGTAAACGGAAAATATGACCAAGCTCAGTTTGATTCGCCAAAAGCGGCGCCTTCACAAACACTTCAAACACGTTCTCCGACAACATTTCAACCTTCTCAATCCTAACCAAAAAATCTTCAGAGTAGTCGCGTTGAGCTTGTTGAAGTGTGACGAGATTTAAAATTCGAGTAATCTCCACGTGCCCAATCTTCGCACTCGCCATTGCCTTCACCACATTTCCTTCAAAATTCGGATGCAAATCGCCAAAAAAACTCACCGCTTTTTTCGTCTCGTCGTCAATTTTTGTAATAACGCTAAAATCCTTCGGACGCGCGCTGTGAGTGATTGGATAATGTTTGTGATTCTCGTCAATTTCGGCGAAATATTTTCCTTCAATTTCAAAATCTAAATCATCTTCAAGCTTTGGCGAAAGGTTCGGAGTCGTGCCCGCGGCGACTAAAATTGTTTTGCATTCAAATGATTTTCCGTCTGCGCATTTGAGATTTTTTACGTGACCAAATTTATCGAGTTCTGCTTCAAGCGGCGTGACATTTTCGATAAATTCAATTCCCTCTTCAAAAGATTTAACAAGCTCTTGGTGGTTGAGCCTGTAAGCCGGAGAGTCTTGTATTTTTTTTCGGTAAAGAATTTTTACAGCCGGAAAATTTTTCTGATTCAAAAATTCTTCAGCGATTTCTTTTTCCTCTTCACTGAGCAGCGGCCAAATTTTTTCTTTGCCGATTTTGTTAAATTTGTCGGAAAATTTTTTTACCTGAGTTGTGTAATAAGCCTGCGCTTCGCAGGCGGTGTCGGTTGCGGTAAGGCCTCCGCCGATTACCACGATCGGCATTCTGATTTGCAAATTGGTGAATAATTCTTCTTTGAACGAACCAGTTAATTGTAGTGACATTAAAAAATCTGAAGCCGATTTAATGCCTTTCGCAAAATTATTTTTTAGATTAATAATATTAGGCCGACCCGCGCCAATGCAGAGTGCAATGTGATCGAAGCCGTAAGTTTCAAAAGCGATTTTATCGGTGATTGAAGAGCCAAAACGAATGCCGCCAAACATGCGAAAATTTTTTCGACGCTCCAAAAGCAGGCGAATAATTTTTAAATAATTTTTATCCCAGCGCACCGTTATTCCGTATTCTGCAACGCCGCCAAAGCCTTGAATTAAGCGACTTCCAAGCGATTCGTAAATTTCGTCGAGATATTTTATTGGCTTAAATTTTGTGCGATTTCCGAGCGCGTCGATTCCAGAAATTTCGCAAGGAAGCGGTTCAATTTTTAATCCATCAATCGCGACAACTTCGTGCCCGTCATTTAGTAAATAATGCGCGAGCGTGTAGCCTGCTGGCCCGAGACCACAGACTAAAACTTTTTTACCCGATTTTTTTTCGGGTAATTTTTTTTCCGCGAGTGGATTCCAGCGCGTGAGCAACGAATAGATTTCGAAGCCGTAAGGCAAAGCAAGAATGTCTTTTAACGTGCGTGTTTCGATTTGTGGGATGTCCACTGGCTCTTGTTTTTGGTAAATGCAGGACTTCATGCAATCGTTGCAAATACGGTGCCCAGTGCCCGCAATCATTGGGTTGTCGATTGTGGCTACGGCGAGAGCGGCGAGCGAAAAACCTTCCGACTTCAACAAATTCATTTCCGAAATTTTTTGGTCGAGCGGACAACCGCGAAGTTCAACTTCGAGTGAATCAATTTTAATTTTCTCGGATTCTTTTTCGAAAATTCCCGTACGACAGGAATCTTTTTTCTGCTTGTGACAAAAAATACAGTAGTGGGCTTCGGCTAGAATACGATTGAGTCCAAAGCCTGTGTCAGTTAAATCAAATCCTTCGCGATTTGATTTTTCCTGACACAAATTTTTCTCGAAAGAAATCAAATTTTGCTGATCAGTTTTCTGCGGAAGAATAAAAAGTGCGCCGCGGCGGTGAAGCTTGCGACCCTCTTGTGAGTAAAGCGCGAAGCGGGCGTAATCGGTAAGAATTTCTAAACTTTCTTCCGCCAAAATTTTTGTGGCGAGTTGTTTTTCGAGGTCGTCGAGATCTTGGTAAGAGATTTTTAGATTTTGGAGAAGTCTTGCTCCATCTAGTTCGGCAGGTGCATCTTTAAATTTCTTTGCAACAAATCTTTGCACAAATTCACGTCGCGCGACGGAAACTTTTTGTAAATCTTCGTGCTGTTTTTTGAGCAGATCATTTTCTTTTTTAACGCCGAAAAGCTCGACGAGAAAATCTTCAAGAAGACGCGCTTTTTGAATTAAATCATTTTCGCCACTCGAGAATTCTGCAAATTTTTGATCCAATTTTACCAGACCTTCACGCTCGTAAAGATCGTCAAAAGTCAGATTGAATTTAGGGTTTAAAAACTGCTCAGAATTCATTAGTTAAAAATCGAGATTGTTTACGAGGCTTAGAGCCAAGAGGATTTGACCGTGTCGAATACTTGCCGCGCGGCAAGTATCTTCTAACCCAGATCGATCATTGAACGACGGATCTGAGTTTAATTTCTCTTCGCCATTTCAATCGCGCCGTAAGAAATAATCGCCGAAGCGCCGGCTCTTTTAAACGAAATTAAACTCTCGAAAAAAACTTGATCAAAGTCAAAAGCGCCCTGCGCGGCCGCAAGTTTTAACATCGCGTATTCGCCACTGACTTGGTAAGAAATTACGGGAAGAGGAAAATTTTTGGCGGCTTGTGAGACGATGTCTAAGTAAGGCATTCCAGGTTTAACGATTATTAAATCGGCGCCCTCTTCGACGTCTAGCGCGATTTCGCGCATTGCTTCAGTCGAGTTGCGGAAATCCATTTGGTAAGTTTTTTTATCTTTTTCTCCTGGAGACTTTTTTAAGTTTGAAGCTGATCCAACCGCGTCTCTGAATGGTCCATAAAAAGCTGAAGCATATTTAACGGCGTAGGACATTAGCAGCGTGTTGGTGAAATTTGCCTCATCCAAAACATCGCGAATTATTCCGATTCTTCCGTCCATCATGTCGGAAGGGGCGATTACGTCGCAGCCGGCTGCGGCTTGAACTAGAGCCTGTTCGCAGAGAATTTCGATTGTTGCATCATTTTCGATTTCGCCTTTTTTATTTAGAATTCCATCGTGGCCGTGAGAGGTGTAAGGATCGAGTGCGACGTCAGCGATTACGCCGATTTCTGGCACGGCATTTTTAATCGCGGCAATCGTGCGGCAGATTAAATTTTTTGGATTTGTTGCTTCTGTTCCGGTCGAGTTTTTGAGTTTTTGATCGGTTACTGGAAAGAGCATCAAAGCAGGAATGCCAAGCTTGTGAGCCTCTTTGGCTTTTTTCACAATCAGATCGATTCCGAAACGAGAAACGCCGGGCAAGGTAGAAATTTTTTCTTCCGTATTTTTGCCTTCGATTATGAAAAGTGGTAAAATTAAATCACTTGGAGTGAGAATATTTTGCGCAGTTAATTCGCGAATCCACGGGGCTTGACGATTTCGTCTCAAACGAGTTCTTGGAAAGAAAGGCATTGCTGTAAATTTGTAATTAAAAAATTCCTCAAAACATGAAAAACATTCTTGAAGAGATTTACCAGCACAAGCTCGTCGAAGTTAGAAACCGTAAGAAAGATTTGTCGGTTTCAGAAATTTGTGCGCAGACAAAATGCAGCGAAAGCAAATCAAAATATCCCCATGTGGATTTTTTTGCGGCGCTAAAAAATAAAGACGAGCGCGGAGAAATTGGATTGATTTGTGAGATCAAAAAAGCTTCGCCTTCGCACGGAATAATTCGTGAAGATTTTGATCACCTTGAAATTGCCAAGGCTTACGTGGAAGGGGGTGCAACTTGTATCTCGATTTTGACTGACGAGAAATATTTTCAGGGAAAAAATGAATATTTACAGGAGGTTCGCGCGCTGACAAATCTGCCGCTTTTGCGCAAAGATTTTATTGTCGACACTTACCAAATTTACGAAGCGAAAATGCTCGGCGCGAATTGCATTTTGTTGATTGTTGCAATGCTTGACGATGCAAAATTAATCGAGCTTGAGCAATGCGCGTTAGATGCCGGCTTGTCTGTGTTGATCGAGGTTCATAGCGAAGAGGAATTGCAGCGCGCATCGAAGTTAAAAAGCAAATTACTCGGCATTAATAATCGTGATTTGAAGACGCTAAAAGTTGATTTGCAGACTTCGTTATTGCTCTCGGAACTCGTTCCAGATGATTATGTTTTGGTTTCAGAAAGCGGAATAAAAGACGCGCTAGACATCGATTTATTACAGCAAGCGGGGATCAATTGTTTTCTAATCGGAGAGCATTTTATGCGGCAGAAGAACATCGCTAGGGCGGTAAAAGAAATTGCTATTTTGCCTTAATGAATAAATATTTTTAACACCACTCACATCAGTTTATCTAACAGAATTCCAATCCTCCCAACTTAAGTAAATCAAGGCCTTGCCATGGAAGTAGCAATAAAAAATACCTACGACAAAAAACTGAAAAGAGATTACCAAATCACCATTCCTCACGCGATGATTAATGGCAAAATCAACGAATATGTTGCCAAGGTTGGCAAAACTTTTTCTTTGAAGGGTTTTCGTAAAGGCCAAGTGCCGCACGAAGTAATCAAAGAAAAATACGGCAAATCAATAATGGCTGACGAGGCGGATAAAATTATTTCCGACACGCTAAAAAAGCTGGTTGCAGACAATCAAATCAAGCTCGCACTTCCGCCAAAAATCGATATTAAATTTTTTGAAATCGACAAAGACATTGAGTTCACAGCTACTCTTGAGCTTTACCCGCAGCTTCCGGAAGTCGAATTAAATAAAATTAAAGTTACTAAAAGAGAGGCTGAAATCGCCGCTTCCGATGTTGATGAAGCGATGAATAAAATGCTAAAATTCTACCGGAAGTGGGACAAGCAAGATGCTGGTTACAAAGCTAAATTGGGCGATTCAGTGAATATTGATTACGTCGGAAAAATGGACAAAAATGAATTCGAAGGCGGCGCTGCGAAAGGCCACCAGCTTGAACTTGGAACCAATAGTTTTATTGACGATTTCGAGAAGCAATTGGTTGGTAAAAAAGCTGGCGAAGAAACTCGCGTAAAAGTGAAATTTCCGAAAGATTATCACAAAGAAGATTTCTCAGGAAAGGCGGCAGAATTTGATGTGAAAATCAATGAAGTTTTAACTGCGCAAATGCCTGAAATTACTGACGAATTTATCAGCGCTAATTTCGGAATGGAAAATAAAGAGAAGCTAGTCGAGGCGGTAAAGGGCCAGATTGCGAATAGCTACGAAGAAATGTCGCGCACGTTTTTCAAAAAAGAATTTTTTGATTTCTTGAACAAGAAGCATGATTTCGAGTTGCCAGTTGGATTAGTTGAAGAGCAATTGACTCAGCTTTGGACAGAAGAAGAGCAGGCCAAATACAAAACCGAAAAAGAACAAGAAAAAGCTAAAGAAAAAAAACGCGAACTTGCTGAGCGCATGATCCGTTGCGGCATGATTTTATCTGATCTCGCGCAAAAAAATAAAATCGAAGTCAGCAACGACGACGTGAATAAAGAATTTGGTAAAATTCTTACTCGCTTTCCTAACCAGGAAAAAGCGGTGATCGAATATTATCAAAAAAATCAAGGAGCAGTGCAGCAATTGCGCGGCTCTATTCTTGAAGAAAAGGCGATTGATTTCGTTTTGACTCAGCCTTCAATCGAGAAGAAAAAAATCGCTTTAAAAGAGTTCGACAAACTCTGGGCAAAATCTAACGAGGAATAAAATGCACGATTTTCTAGACGCAGTAAAAATGGTTACCTTCCCGATTCATAAGGAAGGCTTCAAATTCATCTTCATCTTCGCTTTGGTTACGATCATTCTGGCCTTGATGAATAACGTTCTGGGCTTGATCGGCCTCGTTCTAACCTTGTGGTGCATTTTCTTTTTTCGTGATCCTGAGCGCGTGATTCCGGTTGAAGAAAATGTCGTGATTAGTCCGGCTGACGGCGTGGTTACTCGCGTAGAATATGGCGTTGAAGCACCAAGCGACCTTGGTTACGGCAAGCAAAAATTTAACAAAATCAGCGTGTTTTTGAATGTTTTTAACGTTCACGTAAACCGCGTTCCGATTGGTGGCACGATTACTAAAATCAGCTACAAGCCGGGAAAATTTTTGAGCGCAAATGCCTCTGACGCAAGCAGCGAAAACGAAAGAAACTCAGCTGTGGTTAAGCTCGACAATGGCAAAGAAATTATCTTCGTTCAAGTCGCTGGCCTAGTTGCGCGTCGTATCATTTCTGATTTGAAGGAAGGGCAAAAAGTAGCAACGGGCGATCGTTACGGAATCATTCGTTTTGGCAGCCGCGCGGATATTTATTTACCAGAAAATGTCGCGGTAAAATGCCTCGTCGGTCAAACAATGATTGGCGGCGAAACTATCGTTGCTCGACTAGATTAAAACCGATTCAAGAACGGACCTCCATTTTGTCATTCCCGCTTAGGCTGGAATTCGGGAGGTCTCGTAATTTACTCCGAGCTTGCTTTCCTGAATCCCTGCCTACGCGGGGATGAGGTGGAGAGATCGGTGTAGCTAAATTAAATTTTTATGCGCTCCTCGAATATTGCTAAACTTACTTCTAAACGCGAAGAGGCCAGAATTGGCGGCGGTCAAAAGAGAATTGATCTTCAGCATTCAAAAGGAAAATTAACGGCACGCGAAAGAATTGAAGTTCTTCTCGACCCAGATTCTTTTGAGGAATATGGCCTTTATGTTGAGCATCGTTGTGCCGATTTTGGCATGGATGACAAAAAGCATCCAGGGGATGGCGTGGTAACCGGCCAAGGCACGATCAATGGTCGTTTAGTTTTTGTTTACAGTCAGGATTTTACCGTAATGGGCGGCTCGCTTGGCGAGGCTCACGCAAAAAAAATCTGTCAAATTCTTGATCGTGCGATGCAAGTTGGTGCGCCAGTTATCGGCATGAATGATTCTGGCGGAGCGCGTATCCAAGAAGGTGTAGATTCGCTCGGCGGCTACGGCGAAATTTTCCAGCGAAATATTGATGCGAGTGGTGTAGTTCCGCAAATCTCTCTAATCATGGGGCCATGCGCCGGCGGCGCGGTTTATTCGCCGGCTCTTACTGATTTTACGGTGATGGTTGAGAATTCATCTTACATGTTCGTGACTGGCCCGGACGTGGTTAAAACAGTTACTCACGAAATAATTTCTCAAGAAGATTTAGGGGGCGCATCAGTGCACGGCGCCAAGTCTGGCGTGGCTCACCTGACTTTCAAAAGCGACATCGAAGCTTTGTTGCAAACTCGTCGTCTGATTAATTTTCTTCCGCTTTCAAATCAAAAAGCATCGCCACAAATTCCAGTCGATGACAATGCAGATCGCGTTGACGTGGCGCTAAACACTCTAGTTCCAGAAAATCCGAATCAGCCTTACGACATGTCAGAGCTGGTTGAAAAGATTTTGGACGAAGGTGACTTTTTTGAAATCCAGCCGAATTACGCCAAAAATATTCTCGTTGGCTTCGGTCGCATGGAAGGCGAAACGGTTGGGATTGTTGCCAATCAGCCGATGAATTTGGCTGGATGTTTAGACATCAAAGCCTCTGAGAAAGCGGCGCGTTTTATTCGTTTTTGTGACGCGTTTAACATCCCGATTCTAACTTTCGTTGACGTTCCGGGATTCTTGCCAGGAACAGATCAAGAGCATGCAGGAATTATCCGCCACGGCGCGAAATTGCTTTACGCTTACGGCGAAGCAACGGTTCCAAAAATCACCGTGATCACCCGTAAAGCCTACGGAGGCGCATACATCGTAATGAATTCAAAACATCTTCGTGGTGACGTGAATTACGCTTGGGCGAACGCAGAAATTGCAGTAATGGGGCCAGAAGGTGCAGTAGAAATTATCTTCCGCGAAGATGCGAAAGATCCAGAATCGAAAGCAAAAAGAGTTGCAGAATATCGCGAGAAATTTGCTTCGCCTTTTGTGGCCGCGTCACGTGGCTTTATTGACGAAGTGATTCGTCCGCAAAATACCCGTAAAAGAATCTGCGCTTCACTGCAAATTTTGAAAAATAAGAAGATCGCCAAGCCTTGGAAGAAGCACGATAACTTGCCACTGTAAAAGAAGGCGTCGCGTCGGTGATTTTAACCCAGATCCGTCATTAGAATTGCGCCATTATTTCTCTAAGCCTTAATTCTGTTAATCTAGTTATCCGCTCCACTCCGTCAGCGTATGCATGCTACGCTTCCGGCGCGGTGGCTTCGCACAAGACTAAAGAATCAAGGCTTAGAGAAATAATGGCGCAATTCTAATGACTGATCTGGGTTAAACATGGGGCCAATTTCAACCTTGGCGCCAATGCGTGAAGTCGGAACGGTATTTGGCGGCTTTGATCGGAGTTTATTTTTGAAAGAACCTAACGGAAAAAATCGTATCATCTCATCGATTGTGATCGCCACCGGCTTGATCTTGGCGACTCTGCAACACTAAGCGGCATTTGACGGGATAGTACTAATAGCAAGCCAGACTACAGTTAAGATAGGCCTTATGATTTGGGTCCGCTGCCTTATTGAATACTACCCCTTCAAATACCGCTTAGGTTTACTAAGAGTGAATTTGTCTTTTTTCTACCGCCATCGCAGCTTCTTTAACCGCTTCGTTGTAAGTCGGATGAGCGTGACAAGTTCTAGCCAGGTCTTCCGCAGATCCGCCAAATTCCATCGCCACAACAACTTCGTGAATCGTATTTCCAGCCTCGCGACCGATAATGTGCGCACCTAAAATGCGATCAGTTTTTGCGTCAGCGAGAATTTTTACGAAGCCTTGATCGTCACCAGTAGCGCGGGCGCGTGAATTTGCCATCATCGAAAATTTTCCGACTTTGTAAGCGACGTTCGCTGCTTTTAACTCTTCTTCAGTTTTACCAACCGAGGCAATTTCTGGGTAAGTGTAAATTACATTTGGAATTACGTCGTAATTTACGTGACCTTTTTGTCCGGCAATAATTTCTGCTGCAGCAACTCCTTCATCTTCAGCTTTGTGAGCTAGCATTGGGCCGGTAGTGACGTCGCCGATGGCAAAAATATTTTCGATGGAAGTGCGTAAGTGATTATTTTCAATGAAGCCGCGTGCGTTGGTTTTAATGCCAACATTCTCTAACCCGAGATTTTCTGTATTAGGACGACGGCCGATCGCAACCAGAACTACATCGGCTGAGAGAGTTTCTTTTTTGCCATCAGCAACTGATTCGATTTCAACTATTGCGCCAGATTTATCTTTTTTCACCGATACAACTTTTGTTGAAAGGCGGAATTTAAAACCTTGTTTTTCGAGAATTCTTTGGAAGTTGCGTGATACTTCCGCATCCATTGCTGGCGTGATTTTGTCGAGATATTCAATCACTTCAACTTCAGCGCCAAAGCGACTCCAAACTGAACCAAGTTCAAGCCCGATTACACCGGCGCCAATCACGATCATTTTGCCGGGAACTTTTTCCAAATCCAAAGCGCCCGTTGAAGAGACGATTACTTTTTCATCGATTTCAACGCCGGGAAGATTAGTCACTTCCGAACCGGTCGCGATGATGAAATTTTTTGCCGAAATTTGTTCTTTAACTATTTTTCCTTGGTCATCAGCTCTAGTGACTTCGATTGTGTTTTTATCCAAGAATTTTGCCGCACCTTCAATTGAGGTGATCTTGTTTTTTTTGAAGAGTCCTGCGATCCCGCCAGTCAAGCCGGAAACGATTTCATTTTTATTGGCGAGTAATTTTGTTACGTCGATTTTTGGCGAAGAAATTCCAATGCCTAATTTTTCAAATTGATGACCGGCATCGTGAAATTTATGAGAAACCTCAAGAAGAGCTTTTGAAGGAATACATCCAACATTTAAGCAAGTTCCGCCCAGTGTTTTTCTTTTTTCCACACAGGCAGTTTTTAATCCTAATTGAGCTGCGCGAATTGCCGCAACATATCCGCCTGGTCCGGCGCCAATAACTACTAAGTCAAATTCCCTTTGGACAAAATTTTGTTCGCTCATATTTCTGTTTTTACGTTCAATAAAAAACCGGCCATTTCTTGATGAAATGGCCGGTTAAGAATTTTCAAAACTCAGACTATTTCTTTTTCTGAATTTTTTTCTCTTTGACGATTTTTACTTCATCCAATTTTCCGGATTTGATCAGCTTTTTCTTGATCTTAAGGCGAAGATTTCTGGCTTCTTCGCTTAGTTTCCCATGACGGTAATTTATTAGAAAATTATCTATGCTACCGAACTTGTTAATTGTTCGAAGGGTTGATGCAGCAACCTTAATCTTAAGATCGACACCAAGTGCCTCGCTCTTAAAAGAAAGAGAATGAAGGTTTGGTAGAAACTTTCTTTTTGTTTTGCGGTTGGAGTGTGACACTTTATTGCCACTCATTACCCCAACAGCGAGTAAATCACATTTTCTGGACATTTGTTTAAATAACTAAGGTTGCGCTTAATCTTTCGATTAGTAGCCGGTAGCGGTACAGGTCATAGTGGAAGTTCCGGTGATTGCTGATACAATCGTGTTAGCGCCGAACATTGCAGCGATACCAGCTGCAACGCCAATCATCAAACCCCAAGAGACTTTACCAGTGAAGAAGCCGATACCCACAGAAAGAATCGCGAAAGCCGCGAAAGCTTTGCCGCCGTTACCGGTGACAATGCGAAGAACGTTACACATTACGTCGACTAGAACGTTGGTGTTAACTGTAGAACTGCTGGCATAGTTACCGGCGTTACCTTGGGCGAATGCCGCAGAAGACATCGCCGGAATAAGCGCCGGAGCTACTGCAAGTAAGAAAAAAGAAAAAAGAGTAACTCTTGCAACAAGAGAGGAGATTTTTTTCATATTTGAAAATGATTTATTAACTCGAAGGAAGCTTTAATGAAAGCGGCGGGCAACTTACTTGGGGTTTTGCTTAAATTGCAACAGGGTTTTTTATGAAAATATTTGTTAAGCAAATTTCATCGCGGTTAAACTCGTCTCAATCAAAATTTAATTGAATAATAATGAATAAAAACGCGCCTTCTAAGGCTTTTTCTTTTTTAGAGATCTCTATTGTGATTGTGATTGTGGGCCTTCTGATTTCGGCTATTTTAATTGGAAGCGAAATAACAGCTGATGCCAAATTAGCGCATGCCAGATCTTTAACTCAGAATTCTCCTGTTGTGAGTATTTCTGGTTTGGCGCTGTGGATAGATACTACATCAGAAAAAAGTTTCTCTAAATCAGAATCTAAAGAAGGGGCGACTATTAGCAGGTGGAACGACATCAATCCAGAATCTTCCGTGGCGAATTATTTTGGGAATACCTCGGTCACTGCATCGGATCATCCCACTTACAAGGAGAGTTGTATAAATGGATTGCCTTGCTTGTATTTTAATGGAACGGCGGGAAGCAAGCTGACATCCCCTAGGTCGCTCGGTATAAGAACGAAATACATCTCGGCATTTCTAGTTTTTACTGGCCCAGGAAATGCCAGCTCAATTTATTCGTCGCAACTTTTTAAGAGCTCTACAACCGCAGCCTGGAATACCTCAAGTGGTATTTTTCAATTTGTGACCAGCACGCCAGACAAATATTTTTTCTATGATATGCCAGGCGGTTACGGCGTGCAAAATAATCGAACTAGTCTTGCGATTCTTAATTCTGGGCAGAAATACATCTACAGCGTTGTTGATAGCTACGCTAGCTCTACGCTGCATTATGTTAATGGCGGTGCGGCCGTTACATCTGGAGTTGGAAATAGCGGAGCAATCACGAAATCTTTGGAAGTGGTTGGAATAGGCAATGCTAGCTTTCAGGGCAATCTTGGCGAAATCATTATCTTTACTAAGGCGCTAACTGTCGCCGAGAGAAAATCTATCGAACAATATCTGGGTAAAAAATGGGGAATCGCGATTAGCTCTTAGCGTAGAATTTTAATTTCCCATTCTAGATCGATTCCTGATTTTTCTTTTACTAATCTTTTTACTTCGGTGCCCAGATCAATCAGGTCTTGGGCTCGTGCCTTACCGCGATTAATCATGAAGTTGCAATGCTTCTCAGAAATTTGAGCGTCACCGATGATTTTTCCACGACATCCTGCTTCGTCAATTAATTTCCAAGCGCTCTTTTCTTGTGGATTTTTGAAGGTGCTGCCGCCGGTTTTGGCCCGAATTGGTTGAGCTAATTCACGTTGTTGATTTAGTTCGGAGACTTTTTTTGTAACCTCTTCGAAGGTTGATTTTACTGCCCTGAATAGACCTTCAACAAAAATAAAATTTTTGGAAATTTTACTACCACGATAAAAAAATCCGAAATCAGAATTTTTTAATTCATACAAATTTCCTTGGTGATCTAAAGCGGTCGCGCTGATTAAATTTTCTGCGATATCAGATCCGTAGCATCCTGCGTTCATTGCGATTGCGCCGCCGATTGATCCGGGAACTCCACTGAAAAATTCAAGTCCAGAAAGTGCAGAATTTTTACAAGAAAGTGCAACATTGCCGCAAAGCGCCGCCGCACCAGCTCTGACGAAATCGCCCTCGATAGAAATTTTTGCGAACTCGCCGGGAAGTCTGATTACGACTCCTTTAACGCCTTCGTCAGAAATAATTACATTCGATCCGGCGCCAAGAATTTGTACGGGAATTTCTGTTGAACAATTTTTTAGAAAATCTTGCAGATCATCTAAATCAAAGGGACGAAACATGATCTCGGCGCGACCACCAACATCAAACCAACTTTTTAATTCTGCATTTTCGCGATAGGTTCCGCGAACTTTTGGCAAGCTGTTAAGCATGGTGAGTAAGATTAAAAATAACGGGTACGCGACCTTCTATTTCAGCCTTTTTTTGATATTTTGTTTTGACCCAATCATCAGGAAAAATCTGCCAATCTTTTTTTGATTGAGCTTCCCAAGAAAATTTTTGGCTGCGTAAAAATTCAGCTAAAATCCAGGTTTTGTAAGAGTCGTGATCCGTTGCAATTGCTAGCTTTCCACCGGATTTAATTTTTGGTGAAAGAATTTTGTCAAAAAATTCCGTGGTTAATAAGCGACGTTTAAAATGTTTAGCTTTTGGCCAAGGATCTGGAAATAAAATGTAAATTTCATCGAAAAATTTTTCTGGAAATTTTGTTAAAAGCAGGCGCGAATCTTCGAGAGAAATTCTGATATTTGTTAATGGTTCTTGTTCAAGTTTGGCTAATAAATTTACCACTCCGTTTAAATGTGGCTCGCAACCAAAAAATTTTTTCTCAGGATTTTTTTTAGCTTTTTCAAAAATAAAATCACCGAAGCCGAAGCCTATTTCTAGAGAGGTTGTTTGCTGATTATTAGCCGCTGGAAAAACTATTGAGTAATCTTTTAGGGGATTTTCCAGTAAGGATTTTTTGTGATCAGAGAGCTTGCGACTCTTAATTCTGCCGAAGCTACGGATTAATCTTTGCGACTCTTCTCTCATGTCTTCCGCCTTCAAATTGACTGCTCAAGAAGGCTTTAGTAATTGCCAAGGCAGATTTTTCTTTAATTGCTCTGGCGCCCAAGCAGAGCACATTAGCATCGTTATGAAGGCGCGCTAGTTTTGCGACTTTTACATTGTGACAAAGTGCGGCGCGAACATTTTTATGGCGATTCGCTGCGATCGAAATTCCGATGCCGCTACCGCAGATTAAAATACCAAATTCATTTTTTAATTTTATGCCGAGCTTGTGAGCAAAATCAGGGTAATCGACAGACTTTTCAGCAGAATTGCAGCCAAGATCAATCAGCTTAAAGCCCAGTTTAGCAAGTTCTGCACTAAGAAATTTTTTTAGAGAAAATCCAGCGTGATCTGAGGCGATTAAAATCTTTTGTGCCGGAAGAGACATAGAGCTGCAAAATAAAATCACCCTTCGACAAGCTTCGGGTGACTGAATAAATTAATCTAACGTTTACGGTAAGTTTGAGCTTTACGAGCTTTCTTGAGTCCGTATTTTTTGCGCTCAACAACTCTAGAATCGCGAGTTAGAAATCCACCAGCGCGAAGTACTTTATGATTATTAGAATCGAAGTTGACCAAGGCTTTGCTGATTGCGTTCGACAAGGCTCCAGCTTGACCACTCAGGCCTCCGCCAGAAATTGTTGCCATGACATCAAATTTATCGGTGCTTTTTGTAGCAACGAATGGTTCTTTGATGACATTAATTAGGATCTCTCTACCGAAGTAAGGCTTCGCTTCGCGCTTATTAACTTTGATTTTTCCGGTACCTTTTTTGATCCAGACGCGAGCAGTAGCATTTTTTCTTCCGCCGCTTGCGTAGGCGCGACCGAGCGAATCAACTTTTGATTCTGACTTTAATACTGCTTCTGCAGCTTGAGCTTCAATGATCTTCTCTTTGAGTACTGTCATGTAAATTAACCTCTTTTGTTTTTGCTGTTCATCGCGGCGATATCCAAGATTTGTGGAGTTTGTCCTTGATGCTTGTGCTCAGGGCCTTTGTAGATGTGAAGCTTAAGCATAACATCGCGTTGTAACGGTCCGCGTGAAATCATTCGTTCTACCGCATACTGCATAATTCTTTCTGGAAATTTTCCTTCGAGGATTTGGCGAGCGGTTCTGTCTTTAATTCCACCTGGGTAACCAGTGTGCCAGTAGTAAAGCTTCTCGGCATATTTTTTGCCGGTAAGTTTTATCTTATCTGCATTGATGATTACGACATGATCGCCGCAATCAAGATGTGGAGTGAAAGTCGCTTTATGTTTGCCGCGCAAAATATTGGCGATGATAGAAGCGGCGCGCCCAACAACGAGTCCTTCGGCATCAACTAGCCACCATTTTCTTTCGATTTCGCTCGGCTTTGCCGTGTAAGTTTTAAGCATTTTTAGGAATTTTAATAAGATCTGAAACCAGCCCGGGATAAGAAGGGCGGCGCATTAAAGTTATCGACCAAAAAAAGTCAAATAAAGTTTTGTCAAAAGAAATTTCTTGGTGAGCCCGAGGCGATTCGAACGCCTGACCTACAGCTTAGAAGGCTGTTGCTCTATCCAGCTGAGCTACGGGCTCGTAAGAAATTTTAAAAACGTTTTGCCGCTTTTCTCGCTTGCGCTCGAAGACGACTCACGTCTTAAGAGATTTTAAATTTTCATTGGGAGGATAACCATATTTTGCCCCTTCGTGTGAAGACGGCGCTGCATGATGTAAGGAATATGGTTAAAAAGAATTTGGGTAAAAATGTTTTCGTTGTCAAAGATGAATTTCGTTCCGAAGAATAAAACATTGGGATAATCTTTGGATACGCGATTAGTGAGTCTAGTTAATTTTTCTACGACGTCAGTATCGTAGCCAATGTAGGCCTTGGCAAAACGACCATTGGCGTTACAGTAATTTTTATATTTATTTAAAATCGATTTAGTTTTTCTGCGCATGTCTCGCCATCTTTTTTCTTCACGCATCGTGTTTGAATCAACTTCGCCAACCGTTACAAAAATAAAATTTTTAAAAATTCCGGGAAAAAGTTTTTTAATTGCGAGCAGACAATTCATGCCGCTGCCAAAAGTTTGATCAACAATAATTGCTGCCGTGGGCGCAGATTTATCAACGACGGAAAGATTTGGATCAGATGGCAAAAATTCGTAATTATAAAATTCCGCCTCCTTCTGCATCAGGTTTATTTTGAAGCGGCGATACATTCTTCGAATCAGCAATCCCAAGCCAACGAAGATTGAGGTGATTAATAAAGTTATCCATCCGCCTTCGTGAAATTTTTCGAAAATAGTGATGAGTAAGATGCTGCTGCAAACGATGAATCCGATCACTGAAATCGTTAATTTACTTAACCACTTTTCTTGACGGTGACGATGGCGGAACCAATAAATACTTAGTCCGAGAAGCGACATCGAGAAGGTGATGAACACGTTAATTGAATAAAGAACCACCAAGACGTGCACTGATCCACCAGTGATTATTAAGGTTACTAAAGCTGCAACAGCCATGAATAGGATGCCGTTTTTAACTACTAAGCGACTCGAAAGAGAGCTGAATGATTTTGGCATCCATTCGTCGGAGGCCATAATGGCGATCACGTTTGGGCCGGCTAAAAATCCAGCATTGGCGGCGACAACCAATAACCCCGCTTCAAACATCAAAACAATTGGAACGATGAAATCACTAAGGGCGATGCCGTTGTAATTCCATGTTTGGGTAATCAAATAAAAGACGGTGGCATTAAGAGTCTGTCCTTCAACCTTGGTAACGCCCCAAAGTAAGTAGAGTAGAATGATGCCGGCGGCAGTGAAGGCGAGCGACACTGCGACTAAAAACATTGTTAGTTTTGCGGTGCGAACGCGGGGCTCGGCAAGTGTATTCACGTTATTAGAAACCGCTTCCAAACCAGTAAAGGTACCGCCTCCCATCGAAAGCGCTTTTAAAAAAACGGAAAATACAAAAATCCATCCCAAGGAATCTTTCATCTTTACGGTTTCTGTGGCGGCTTGGGGCACTAAGGCTGATAACCCGTAGTGATGAGTTACTATTCCGTAAATGATGAGGAAAATATGAGTGATAATGAAGCCAAGAAATACCGGCATCAAAAATTTTATCGACTCCTTCATGCCGCGCAAATTAAGAATGGAGAGAAAGACAACTAAGCACAGCGCCATGATTAATTTGGCTTGCTGCCAATCTGCCGGCAAGAAACTGAAGATCGCATCAACGCCACTGGCGATTGAGATGGCGATGGTGAGGACGTAATCTATGATCAGCGCCATGCCCGATATGAGTCCCGCATGACGTCCGAGTAAGCGGGTAGCTACGCGATAACCGCCTCCGCCATTTGGAAAAAGTTCGATTACCTGAGTGTAAGCGTAAGAAATGATGAAGACGGTAAAGGCGGTGGCAATCGCTAAATAAATCGCTAATTCTTCGTGAGTGCCAAGCGCAAGAAATGCCTCTTCGGGACCGTAACAAGAAGAAGAAATGCCGTCAGCGCCAAGCCCAACCCAGGCCAAGAAAGCAACGAGGGAAATATGTCTACGGGTATCCTTGTTGAATGGATCAAGAGGGTTTCCGAATAAAAAATTTCTGATTTTAAAAAACATTCCGGACCTTTGTCATTAATTCTTGGATGAGTTCTGGTGATTTTTGACCGCGAGATTTTTCGATTCCAGAAGATATGTCGACCATCTTTGCTCCCGTGATTTTTAAGGCTTCATCGAGGTTATCAGAATTTAATCCTCCCGATAAAAACCAATCTCGCCCATTGGCTTTTTTGCTGGAAAAATTTTTTAATATTTCCCACTTGAAACTTTTTCCGCTTCCAGGTTTTGCGCCGTCAAAAAGAAAAAAATCCGCAACATCTTCAAAATTTTTAAGATGCTCTAGGTCTTGAGCCTCGTTGAGTTTGAAGGCTTTAATAATTTTTATTTGAGGAAATTTTTTTCGAACTTCGCGCAAAAAATTTACATTTTCACTGCCGTGAAATTGAAAAAAATCGGGAGAAAATTTTTGAGAAATCTTGGCAAGAAATTCAAAATCTGGATCAACTACAACTGCAACTTTAGCGATTGTTGCAGGGATCTTAGCGGCCAGAATTGACGCGGATTCAAGCGTGATGTAGCGCGGAGATTTTTCGTAAAAAACAAAACCAATAAAATCGCATTTTGCTTCAATTGCTACGCGCAGAGATTCTTTCTCTGTAAAGCCGCATAGTTTTATTTTCATAAATTAGAGCTTGAATCCAGGAGGAAGTTGTAAGCCGCTAGTTGCGGCGCGCATCGTGTCGCTAGAGCCGTCATCGGCTTTTTTCTTCGCATCATTGAAAGCTGCAATTAGTAAATCTTCGAGAATCTCTTTTTCATCTAGGTTGATTAGCGAAGGATCGATGAGAATTTTCTTCGCCAAACCAGCGCCGGTGATCGAGATCTTAACCATGCCGCCAGCAGAAGCTCCCTCGAACTCTTGAGTGGCCATCTCTTCCTGAACTTTTTGCATTTTTTTTTGCACATCTTGCGCTTGGCGCATGAGCATTTTTATATCCATATCTAGTGAGAAATATTGTTGTAAAAGTTGCGTATTTTGTAGAGCAGAATCTGACCTATCCTCTTAAGGCGTCCCGCCTTGTCAATTTCTTCTTTGGCAAAAAGTGGGTAGGAAAAATTTTTATAGCCTTTGATTTCGATTACCAAATCTGCGACTTTAGTGTCGATTTTAATTGGGGCGTAAAGCGGGCTTTTGTACTTAACGCTAACCCGCACTTCATCGAGTGAATATTCTTTCGGAATGGTAAAGGTGATTTTTTCTGAAGTGATCACGTCAATCTTTGATTTTGTGCCAAGCCAAATTGGTAGTTGTGCCACGATTTGATTTTTTTCGAAGAGAATTAATTTTTTGTAATGCTGAAAGCCGTAATCAAGAAGATCGGTAATAATTTCTGTTCTTTGTCTCGGTGTTCGGCCTTTATTCATCACCGCGATTAAGTTGCGATGATTGCGTTTGACGATGCCAATAACTCCATATCCACCTTCGTTAGTGTGTCCGGTCTTGCCGCTGACAATGCCGTCGTAATTTTCACGAATCAGTGGATTACGATTACGCTGAGTGATATTTCGATAAGTAAATTCCGGAATGCCAAAATAATGTGAATATTGCGGGAAGTCTTGGTGCAAGCGGATTGCCAGCGTAGCTAAATCGCGAATACTCATGTAGTGATTGGGCTCGTTGAGTCCGTGTGGATTACGAAAATGACTATTTTTCAGCTCTAATTCTTTTGCTTTTACATTCATCAAAGCGACAAAATTATTGAGACCGCCAGCAGTGCTTTCAGC
Source organism: Rhizobium sp. Q54 (assembly GCA_945871805.1). Lineage (GTDB taxonomy): Bacteria > Pseudomonadota > Alphaproteobacteria > Rickettsiales > UBA1997 > UBA2645. The sequence goes on from CAMBXE010000001.1 coordinate 52,843, forward strand.
AAGAGCGATCGACGCATCATTGCCTGAAACCGCTAGCAAGCCTTGCAATAAAGCATCGATCGAAACCACGTCGCCATAGTTTAAAAACATGCTCGAGCCGGATTTTCGCCACGCATCTTTACCAATTAAACATTGGCTATTAAGAGAAATTTTACCTTTTTGAATTTGATCAAAGACCACGTAAGCAGTCATGATTTTCGTCATCGAAGAAGGAGGAATGCGAGCATCGGCATTTTTGGAAAGGAGCACCTCTTTAGTGTCTGCATCGATAAGAAAATAAAACTGCGCTTCACGCAGAGCCGAAGTGAGTTCAGCGGCCTTTGCCGGCAAGGCAAAAAATAATAATAGCGCGAGAATTAACCTCATTTTTGCGGAGAAATATCTTTGTTTTTGACGATGGTTTTAATGAAGCCCGAGACTTTATTTTGTACTGTATTTTGATCGGCAACTGGGGCTGTCGAAGCTTTTATTTCGGCTGATTTTTTTGGAATATTTGCGTCTTGATCATCAAAATTCTGACCAAAAATTTGTTTCGTTTTATTTTGCCTCTGCATCTTTTTCTTTTCTTGAACCAGCATTTTACTGAGCTCGACATCGTCATTAGTTTTTTTCGAATTAATCGAATCAACCGCGCGCTGCAAAGAATTGCCACCAGCCAGAAGATAACTTTTGTTAGCCATTTCCGTAGTCACGCCAAAGGCATCTAATTTAGGCACTTCGATTACATCAAACTCAGCGCCAATCTTGTGAAATGGAGGGTAAAGAATGAGATTATAGTTTAGCTCAAAAACATTTGGCGACAGAGAGTTTGGCTGATTATTCGCCCTGCTTTGCTCGTAAGTTTCATGATTAGGAAGATTTCCTTGCTCGTGCTTTTCGCCGAGTTCGACGATGTCGACGTAAGGATAATATTCAATTCTACTGGCTAAATCTTCGTTAACTTCTTCTGGCGTTGGCGGCCTAGAAAACATCTTTTCTTGATTTACCTGCTTGTCTGGTTTGCGCTTCTCATTAATTTTTTGAATCTCTTCGTGATATTTTTTGTTGAAGCTGTTGTTGGATTTATCGAGATCCGAAGAGCAGGCGGAAAATAAAAGCAGTAATGGCAAGAGAGCAATGAAGCTTCTCATTACTTACCTTTGGTTAAAATGGCATCCGAGCCAGAATCAGTAATTTTTTTCACCATTTCTTTGGCTTTATTTCTGTCTGAAAATGGCCCGAGTAAAACGCGATAAATTGTTTTATCACCCTCAACTGTTTCGATTTTTCCGGAGTAAAATTTTTTCATTTTCTTCAAGGTGGCATCGGCGCTGCTAAGATTTGAGAATGAGCCAACTTGTGCAAAGAACTTTTTGCCGGAGCTGATTTCCTTTTTATTGGAGCCAGCTTCGCCAATTTTATGCACATATTTTTTCTCTCCCTTCTTCGATTCGGTGAGGTCGAATTCTACAGATTGCACAGGTTCTTTTGTGCTAGTTCCAAGAATTTCTTCGGTTGGTTGACCAGCTGGAAAAGCACTAGTGGCTTGGGCATTGGCAATATTTTGATCTTGGTAATTTTTAATTGGTTGCGGCTGATATTTTACTTCGCCTTGTTGCGCCGGACGATTTTCAGCAGGACTCATTTTGCTTTGAGATGTTAAAGCCTGCGTATTTAACTCCGGAGCCCGAGTTACTACGGGATGAGACTTTCCCTGCAAATCAACAATTCTGATTTTCGGCTGACCGTCTTTTTGCCAAAATGGCTGACTGCACGAAGTCAAAATTAGGCCAAAAAGGATGAATAAATTATTTTTTTTCATGTGAAGAAAAATGCTGAGAAGCGTTGTAAACAAAGGGTGCAAAAACTCTGGTTTCGGAGGGTAAAAAGACAACAAAAATAAGGGTGAACTACTTGAGCTTTTTCTCGTCTTTGTCGTCATCAAACAAGATGCGACTAGCGGCGCCATCAAGATCTTCGTACTGCTTATTTTTTAAGCTCCACAAAAAAGCAGCGAGGCCGATTAAGGCCGTGGCAAGAGCAATTGGAATTAGAAAAATTAAGACTGACATTTCTTTGAATTCATGCGCAGCGAGTTAAAGAGCACTAGCAACGAAGATGATGACATCGCAATCGCCGCAACTAGAGGCACAACATGGCCAGCGACGGCGTAAGGAACGGCAATTAGATTATAGATTAATGCGATTAAAAGGTTTTGTTTCATGAGTGAAATTGCTTTTGTCGAGGAGTTAATGAGCTCAATAATCGGCATTAATTTTTGTCCTTGGATTATTATGTCGGCAACATTTTGTGAGATGTCGGAGGCGTGTGAAAAAGAAATTGAGACATGAGCTAAAGCTAGGGCCGGAGCGTCGTTAAGCCCGTCCCCAACCATCACAAATTTTTCTAATTTTTGTAAAAATTCTACTTTTGAAATTGGCGTTTGTTCGAAATAAAATTCAGCAATTCCTAATTTTTTTGCTACAGATTCGACTGCTTTTTCTGAGTCGCCAGAAAGTAGAATTACTTTTTTACCAGATTTGCGGAGGCTTGTTACAACGGCGTCTGCGTCAGATTTAATTTCGTCAGAAAATAAAAACACCGCTTCGTTTTCGCCAAATTTTACAAAGCAGGTGAGTAAATTTTCTGCGTTTTCGAAGTCGCTTTTAATGTCACAAAAATCTTTGCGGCCAAGTCGTAAAATTTTATTTTCAAAATTTGCCTCTAGTCCGAAGCCTTGATTTTCCTGGGCCGAAAGCTCTTCTAAATTTTCTTTGTAACTGGCTGAAATTGCTTGAGCTATTGGATGACGACTATTTTTTGTGAGCGAGGCGGCAAGTCTTAGAAGATTATTTTCGTCGCCACGGAGCATTTTTATTTCGACTAATTTCGGCGCGCCAATCGTCAAACTTCCGGTTTTATCAAAAACTACGACATCGATTTTGCTCAGCTTTTCCAAGGCCTCGCCTGATTTTACCAAAATTCCTTTTCGCAAAAAATTCGAAATCAAAATTGTTTGCACAATCGGCACGGCCAATGCCAAAGCGCACGGACAGGTGATGATTAAAACCGCAGTCGCATTCATTAAGGCAACTTCCCAGCCGCTTTTAAACCAAAAGCAAAAGGTCGCGAAGGCTAGCAAATGAACGGCCGGCGTATAAAATCTAGAAAGATAATCGGCGAGACGAATGTAGTGAATTTTTTTACCTTCCGCTTCCTCGCTTAGGCGAATAATTTCGGCGAGCAAACTATTCTGCGGCGATTTGGTAATTCTGATTTTTAGTGATTGGGTCAAATTAATCGTGCCGGCAAAAACTTCGGATCCTTGCGCGATTTTTTTTGGTAGGCTTTCGCCGGTAATTAATGCGGTGTCAATTTCGCTCTCGCCAGAAATTACCACGCCATCAGCAGCAACTTTTTCCCCGGCTGAAATCAGTAAAATCATGCCTTCACGCAATTGTTTAATCGGCAGAATTTTAATTTTTTTATCTTCTTCGACGCGCCCAAAACTTGCGGCGAGCAAGGTGAACTCTGTTGCCATTGCAAATGCTTTTTTGCGCGCTTTTAAATCGAGGTAACGACCAATCAGCAGGAAGAAAGTCAACATCACCGCCGAGTCAAAATAGACGTGACTCGCGCCTCGAAAAGTTTCGAGCAAACTCACCATGCAAGCCAAAAAAATCGCAATTGAAATTGCTAGATCCATGTTGGGATAGCCCCGTTTTATTGATTTGGCGGCTGATACAAAAAATGGTCGCGCTGAAAAAATAATTACTGGTAGTGCGATCAGTGACGAAAAAAAATGTAGTAAATTTCTAGTTTGAATTCCCATCGCGTTCGCATCTGCAAACCACAAAGAAAAAGAAAACAGCATGATGTTACCAGTGCCAAATCCAGCAACCGCAAGGGCGCGCAAGATTTCATTGCTGTATTTTTTTTCGGTAGAGTTAAGAATTTCTTCGTCGAAGGGGAGAAGCTTGTAACCGATTTCGTGAATTAATTGAATCAGGTCATTTCCATTTTTTGCCTCGCCTTGCCAACGCAGAAATAAAGTTTTTTTCGAGAGATTGACGCGCGCAGTTAAAACATTTTTTTGTTTTTTTAGAATGCTTTCGATCAGCCAAATACAGGCGGCGCAATGCATTCCTTGGACCATTAGCGAGACTGAATTTGCGCCACCTTCTTCGCGCAAAACAAATTCTGAAATATCCAATTTTTCACCAATCTCTGGCTTGATCTTTCCAGCAGAAAAATTTTCTTCGCGCAGTTTGTAGTAATTTTCGAAACCCAGTTTCTTGATGATTTTGTAAGCCGCGTTGCACCCTAAGCAGCAAAATTCTTCTCGCGTCTCTTCACCGCAATGTAGGCATTTACTGCACAACATAGCGCCTTGTTAGGTAGAGCTTTTCTTCCCCCTTAGAGATTAGAATTATTGCGTCCCATTGGCCGGGGAGCGGAAAGTTGATATCGAATTTATTAGTGCCACTGGAAGTGTCGGCGATTACAGAAAAATCAAATCCTTCTTGAGTTGGGCGAGTGAAAGTAATGTTAACGCTGGTATCGGCGTTGGTAGGCGACTTGTCGGCAATCACGTTGATCAAAATTTCCATTTTATTTTTACCGGTGCTGCGTGGTCGGATATCAACTTGCCAGCCAAGTTCTTTTTGTTTTTCTGCCTGCTTCAAAGTTTCATTGTAGTTAAGGCCTTTTTGGTAGGAATCCTCAGTTACCACGCCGCGCCAAGTTTTTTTAGCGATGTAGACATAGCCAATATTTACCGCGATTACCACGCCAAAAAAAGCGAAAAAAATGTAAGGAATTTTGCTGCGTTTTGCGGCCTGTTTATTTTGCATTGTCCGAGAAAGTTTTTTGTCGATGAATCCTTGTTAGGCAGAATTTCAAATCAGTAGAAATTTTGACAAAATCAGCAGCGAGAATTTCTTTTCGTGCAATTACGACGTAATCAAAATTATTTTTTGCATGTTGCGGAGTGAGAGCGCGTACGGCTTCGCGTAATCTTCTTTTGGCGCGATTGCGCTCTACAGCTAATTTACTGACAGTTTTTGCTACGGTATAGCCAACGCGACAAAAATCTTTTGAATCTTCGCGTAAATAAATTTGGGGGGTGGGGTGAGTGAGAAGGAGGAGTGTCTGTGAAAAAAATTTCTGACCCTTCTTGCTAATATTTTGAAACTCTGCGGATTTTTTAACCGTGATAATATGCAAAGACCAAGGAAATATTAGACTGACAATGAAGCGCGACCTTTAAAGCGACGACGCGAAAGAACTCTACGTCCGCCAACGGTTGCCATTCTTGATCTAAAGCCATGTCTTCTTTTGCGTACTATTTTGCTTGGCTGCCAAGTTCTTTTCATAAATTTATCTGATTTTTACCCGAATTTTTCCCGGTTTTTTAAAGTGTATCAACAAAGGGCGGCGCAACCTATTTGCCGATCTTTAAATGGCAAGTGGCGGGCTAAGTAGCTCTGTAGAAGAAGTTTTTAAATTAGCGCTCGATTGATTCGGGCGAGCACTTCGTCTTTTTCGAGGATTTCAATCACGTCGAAAATTCCACCGGGAGAGGCGGAGGAAAAAGTTAAAACGATGCGAAGCAGTGGTCCGAAATCTTTTATTTTTAGATTTTTTGCAGCGGCAAAATCATTAAGAGAATTTTTAATTCCATCGTGAGACCAGTCGCTCAAATCGGAGAAAAGTTTTTGTAATTCACTGAGAAGATCTCTCTTTTCGGCGATGATTTTTTTGCTTTCCTCGTCGAGTTTGCTGACAAATCCATCGCGATAAATTTCTAAACTTTTTGTTAAATCGGTCAGTAGTTCAGCTCGTTCTTTAGCGAATTTAATTACGCGTAAAAAACGTGATTCCTCTTTTTTGTTGGTGGTTGGGATTAGCAATTCCTCTTCATTTTTCTCTTTGATGTAATGCTTATTTACTGACTTCAATTTCACGAAATCAAAACGTGACGGAGATTTTCCGACGCGATCTAAGTCAAACCACTCAATTGCTTGCGCATCGGAAATAATTTCGGAATCGCCGTGCGACCAGCCGAGACGAAGTAAATAATTTCGCATCGCTTCCGGTAAGTAGCCCATCTCTTTGTAGTCGATTACCGAAGTGGCGCCGTGGCGCTTGGAGAGTTTGGCGCCGTCTGGTCCGTGGATGAGTGGAATATGGGCAAATTCGGGCACATTCCAATCCATCGCTTGGTAGATTATTTTTTGACGAAAGGCATTTGTGAGGTGATCATCGCCGCGAATTACGTGAGTGATTTGCATGTCGTGATCATCGACAATAACTGCAAGCATGTAAGTTGGAGTGCCATCGCCGCGCAGCATTACTAAATCATCGAGTTCAGAATTTTTTACGCGAATTTCGCCTTGCACTAAATCTTTAATGATCGTCTCGCCTTCAAGCGGGGCCTTGATTCGAATCACTGGTTTAATCGTTGAAGATTGCGATTGCGCTTTGTCACGCCACGGACTTTTGAAGCGAAAAACTTCTTTTTTTTCTTCAAATTTTTTGCGCATTTCTTCGAGCTCTTCTGTCGATGTGTAGCACAAATAAGCCTGATTTTTTTCGAGTAATTTTTCGGCGATTTCCTTGTGACGCGCTAAATTTTTTGACTGCAAAATAAAATCCTCATCATGCTTAAGTTCAAGCCAGTCAAGGCCTTGCAGAATTGCATCGACCGCTTCTTTGGTTGATCTTTGTGCGTCGGTGTCTTCGATTCTGAGTAAAAATTTTCCGTTGTGGTGTTTAGAAAAAAGATAATTGAACAGGGCAGTGCGCGCTCCGCCAATATGCAAATAGCCAGTTGGGGAAGGGGCAAAACGAGTGACGACTTGCATGTATTTTTGATTTAAAATTTCTGATTTTATTTTTGGAGTAATCAAAAATTGACTTATCTCGCATCGCTGCGCAACTTAAAAAATATCTCCAAATTCAACTAAAAGTTTTTAACAACATGGCAATCTCTCATGCTACGACAGACGTTGGTGCGAAGCTCTTAGAGCAAAAAGTTATTTCCGATGATCAATTAGGAATTGCGCTCAAAGAACAAGATCGTCTCAAGGGCGCAAAAACCATTGGGATGATTTTGGTTGAGATGGGTTTTATTTCCGAAGGCGCGCTCGGTGAAATTTTAAATGAATCAAGTGGCTCAAAAAAATTCGATCTAAAATCAACGATCATTGACGCCAAATTAGTTAAAAGAATTCCGAAAGATTTCGCTGCTCACAATAAATTAATTCCAGTTTCATTCACGGTGGACTCAGTAACCATTGCGATGGCCGACGTTTTTGACATTGTCGCCATTGATCAAGTGCGTCGTTTTTTCCCGCCAAATTTTCGCATCAATCCTGTTTACGCGTCAGAGACGGATTTGCTGCAAGCGATCGACCAATATTACGGTTACGAAATGTCGATCGAAGGCATTTGTAAGGAAATGGAAAGCGGCGACAAAAATAAAACCTTAGATGAAAATCAGTTAAAGGGCGATTACAAAAGTCCAGTTGTTCGCCTGATTGATGCGATTCTTACCGACGCTGTACATGCAGGCGCGTCGGATTTGCACTTTGAGCCAGAAGCTTCTTTTTTGCGGATTCGTTACCGTATTGACGGAAAAATGGTTCAGATTCGTTCGATCCACAAAGATTACTGGTCGGCACTTTCGGTGCGTCTCAAAATTTTGTCGGGCATGAATATTGCCGAATCTAGAAAGCCACAAGATGGTCGAGTTAATTCTGAAATTCTTGGACGCAGAATCGACTTTCGCGTCTCGACTCAGCCGACGATTAACGGCGAAAATATCGTCATGCGTATTTTGGATGAAAAGCAGTCGATCCTTTCCATGGAAAAGCTCGGCTTTTCTGAATCTAACATGAATGCGCTGAAGAAATTGGTGCAGCGTCCGGAAGGAATGATCATCATGACTGGCCCAACAGGTTCTGGTAAAACCACTACTCTCTACACGCTTCTCAGCTACGTTAACTCGATCGACAAAAACATCATGACGCTCGAAGATCCGGTTGAGTACCACATTCCGATGATTCGTCAGTCTAATATTCGAAATGATATCGGGATGGATTTTGCCTCGGGCATTAAAGCGCTTTTGCGACAAGATCCCGACGTGATTCTTGTCGGTGAAATTCGCGACAAAGACACCGCGGTTACTGCGATTACGGCGGCGATGACTGGTCACCAAGTCTACTCTTCTCTACACACAAACGATGCGATCGGAGCGATTCCGCGCTTGATGAATATTGGCGTTCCAAACTATCTAATGGCCGGAGCCTTGATCGGCGTGGCTGCTCAACGTCTCGCACGTAAACTTTGCATTCATTGTAAAAAAGAAGAACCAATAACTGACTTCGAAAAGAAGCTGCTCGGCACTAAATACTCTTCCGTCACAAAACTTTTCAAAGCAACCGGTTGCGAGAAATGCACTAGTGGTTATAAGGGGCGAGTTGTTGTTGCTGAAGTTCTCTCATTTGATCGCGAGCTTGATGATTTAGTGGCCAGAGGCGCGAGTCGCAAAGAGATCGTGGCTTATGTTTTGAGTCATGGTTTTATACCGATGGTTGAAGATGGTTTGCTTAAAGTTATTGCTGGAATAATCGACATGAAGGAGTTGATCCGCGTTGTTGACATGACTGACAGAATGTAATTAACAAAACTCTCGCCATCCTTGGTGCAAAGCCCTTCATCCCCGATGCAAATCATCGAAGATCTCAGAATCTTAGCCCAAAAAGATGTAATTAAAATTTTCAAAATGACTGCGCTTTCCAAATCAAATAGGCCACTCGAAGAAGAAGTAATTTTCTCTCAAGGCTTGGCAAATAAATCCTACTCTGTCTCCACCGAAAATATTCACGTAACGGTTTGGCCAGAATTTCTCGACAGCAAATCCAGCATGATCGGCGATCTCTTTGTCTGGGCTTACCATGTCAGAATCGACAATGGCGGAACTGACTCTGTGCAGCTACTCAGCCGCTACTGGCGCATCATCGACGAGAAAGGAATTGTTCAGGAAGTAAATGGCGAAGGCGTAGTCGGCGAGCAGCCAGTGATTGCCTCCGGCAGTGCTTACCAATATTCCAGCGGAGTACATTTACGTTACCCGTCGGGCATCATGATGGGAAAATATTCCATGAAAAAAATTACCGACAGCGATGCTTTCGAAGTGACGATTCCAAATTTTTCACTCGACGTGCCAAGCATTAAAAATGTTGTCAACTAATGTTGATTCTGGCCTTTGATACCGCCGGCCTCACTCTGTCCGTTGCTTTGTTCGATGATGAAAAAATTCTCGCCCAAAACGTAATTTTTGAGAGTGGCAGGCAAGCTGAATTACTAATCCCCGAGATCGAAAAACTTTTGCATGAGCAAAAAATTTGGTACCAAGATTTAGGTTTAATTGTTGCCACTAAAGGCCCGGGTAGTTTTACCGGAACGCGCATCGGGCTAACTGTGGCGCGTACTCTCAAACTCGCGACCAACATCCCTCTAATTTTAATAAATTCCGATGAAGTTTCAAATTTGGAGATCGACTCAATCGCTTTGTTTGGTTTGGAAAAATTTCGCCGTGGTGAAATTTCAGCGGATCTTAGCCCGATTTATTCCGAGGGACCTAGGATCAGTGAACGAAAAAAATAATTCTTATATCACCTCGCAGCCAGAACTTGACAGCGTTGTCGCGCTAATTCGGGAAAGAAAATTAGTCGCCCTCGACACTGAATTTACGCGCGAAAATACTTACTACCCGATCCTTTCCATCGTTCAAGTTGCGGTAAAAAATTCTGCCGGAATCAAAGAATCTTTCATAATCGATTGCCTCGCTAACCTTGATTTAACTGACTTCCTCACTCTCATCGCTGACAAGAAAATTATCAAAATTCTTCACTCGCCAGCGCAAGATTTACAAATTTTTAATCACCAATCCAAACTCATTCCGCGCGGCATTGTTGACACCCAAATTCTCGCAAGTTTTTGCGGACTTGGCTTCAACATCGGCTACTCAGGATTGGTGGAAATTTTGTTCCAAAGACAGCTCAACAAAAATCAACAAAGAAGCGATTGGCAGCGCCGCCCACTTAGCTCGGGGCAGATAAAATATGCTTTTCTTGACGTGTTTTTTCTTGAAGAAACTTACGAAAAACTTTCAAAGATTTTGAGTAAAAAAAATCGTCTGAACTGGTACGCAGAAGAAATGGAAATTTTTACCCAAAAATTACTCACACAATCCGAAGAAAATCTTTTGAAGAAGTTTTCTCTGCGCCACAAAAGTCAGAAACAAATTTTTCAAATCGAAAATTTAATTTCTTGGCGGGAGCGGTGGGCGCAAAAACTTGATGTTCCAAGGCAGCATCTCTTGCGAGACGAACGCATTGAGCTGATGGTTGAAGAAAAATTTGCAGCGAAGGATTTGGGCAGAAAATTTACCCAAGAAATGATTGCCGAAATTGCAAAAATTTTAGCTAATCAAGAAGAGCCGGCGAAGAAAAAAGAAAATATTCCAGCTAGCGATCAGCAAAAAATAATCATTAACAAGGCGAAGGCACTGATCGCAAAAATTTCAACGCAGGAAAATTTTCGTGAACAATTTTTGCTAACAAATTCTGAGTTAAAAAAAGCTGTTTGTGAAAAAGTTAATCTTAAAAAAACCATCGCCAACTGGCGCTACCAGCTGTTTGGCGAAGAGCTAGAAAATCTAATTAACAACTCATGAAAATCATCGCCGCAAACTGGAAAATGAATCACGATTTTGATGAGGCCGACACTTGGCTCGACAGTTTTTTTCATCACTACTCTGCAAAATATGAACAGCTGAAAGATGTCGAAATGGTGCTTTGTGCGCCTTCGATTCTACTCGATTACCTTGATTCGGAATTGATGGAAGATGGTTTTCAGCTGTTAGAAAAAATGGCGCAAAAAGATGGAAGAAAAGTTGAAGATTTTTCTGCGGAAGAATTGAATGAAATCATCATCAATGCTCGCCCAATAAAGCTTGGCGGACAAGATTGTCACTTCGAAAAAAGCGGCTCTTTCACCGGAGATGTCGGCGCCTCAATGTTAAAAAAAGTTGGTTGTCATTACGTAATTTTGGGACATTCAGAAAGGCGCGCCGGACATTTCGAAAGCGATGAAATTGTCGCCAAAAAAATTCGTACTGCGCTCGAAGAAAAATTAACTCCGATCATTTGCGTCGGTGAAAATAAAGAGATCAGAGATCGGGGTGAGCATCTAGAGTTTGTGCGTAAACAATTAATTGGCTCAATTCCTTCGGACGTAAAATTTGAAAAATTAGTAATTGCCTACGAGCCGATTTGGTCGATTGGAACTGGCGCGATTCCAAGTTCAGAGCAAATCGCCGAGATGATGAATTTCATTAAGAAAACTGTCGCGATGGAATCTCTCACTCTTTACGGCGGCTCGGTTACTTCGCAAAATTCGGGAGAGATTCTTGCTGTCGCCAATGTGGACGGGCTGTTGATTGGTAAGGCTAGTCTCGATGTTGAAGAGTTTGTAAAGATCTCACTTAGTTAGCAGTTTTTGACGCGACACCCACGCGAAGCCTTGATTTTGTTCGATTCAAGAAAAAGTTCATTTTAACCAATGCTGGCGAGGTGCAAAGGGCTGTATTTTATTTTTGGTTTTAAAAAAGTGAGGCTTCAACCCAGATCCGTCATTAGAATTGCGCCATTATCTCTGCTAACCCCTGATTCTATTAGCCTTGTTCTCCGCTCCATCAGCTTATGTATGCTACGCTTCCGGTGCAGTGCTCGTCCGAGACTAATAGAATTAAGGCTTAGCGAGATACTGTCACAATTCTAATGACGGATCTGGGTTCAATATCCCCACGAAGTTCCTTTGATGTGCTTCGTTACAAATTCTTGATGTAGTTTCAAATCGTCTTCCGACGCAGGGAAATAACGCTTCGGCAAAATATTTTTACTTTCAGCGACCTCTGTTTCTGCGGTAATTTTTACCGCTTCTTTTTTTGTCGCGCCAAAACCAAATCCAATTTGCGCGCCGCCCATCAGTTCAATGTAAACTTCGCAAAGTAGTTCGGTGTCGAGTAACGCGCCGTGTTTTATTCTTTTGGTGAGATCGATGTTGAACCTGCGACAGAGGGCGTCGAGCGAGGCGGGAGAGCCGGGAAATTTGCTACGCGCGATGGTGAGTGAGTCGATCACGTTACTCATTTCAAGTCCGGGCAAACCGAGAATTTTTAATTCGTAATTAAGAAATTTGCTGTCGAAAGCGGCGTTGTGAATAACGATTTTTGCATCTTTTATAAAGTCTAAAAACTTGTTGGCGATGTGATCAAAAATGGGTTTGTCGTGCAAAAATTCGCTGGAGATTCCGTGAATATTGAAAGCCTCTCTTGGCATGTCGCGCCTAGGATTGACGTAGCTGTGAAAAAAATTTCCCGTACGAACTTTATTCACCAATTCAATCACTGCGATTTCGACAATGCGATGTCCACTGCGTGGATCGAGGCCGGTGGTTTCAATGTCGAGACAGAGTTCGCGCATGTTTTAAATTGTGCTTAGATAAAATTAGGCATGAACGCGTTGGTTATGCCGAAATTATTGAAGGGTGATTATTCTGGGTTAGAAATCTTATCTTTTGGTTGGCAGAAAGAGCGCGACGATTCTGATTTTACAAAACTCACGACTTCATGAACCGCTTGGCTTTCAAACTCTTTAGAAATTTCTTCAACGCGTGCAGAAAAACTTTTTTCACCATCTTTTTTGCTTTCGGTGAAAGCTTTTTTGAAGAAGTTGCGCAGCGCGTGAATATCTTCGCGCGAAACGCCACGACGCTTCATTCCGATTAGATTTAAGCCAGCAAGAGAGGCTCGCTCGCCCATTACTAAACCATTGGGAATGACATCGTGTTCAACGCCAGACATGCCGCCAATCATGGCGCCAGCGCCGACGCGAACGAATTGATGCAATGCGGAAAGTCCGCCGATTACGACGTGATCGCCAAGTTGAACGTGCCCGGCGAGCGTGGCGTTATTGGCGAGAATGACGTGATTTCCGACGGTGCAATCGTGAGCAATGTGCGCACCAACCATCAACAAACAATTGCTGCCGATTTTGGTAAGCATCTCGCCATCTTGCGTGCCGAGATGGATCGTCACATGTTCGCGGATGCTGTTATTGTCGCCGATCACGACGCGCGATTTCTCGCCTCTGAACTTCATATCTTGTGGTGCGAGGCCGATTGTAACGAAAGGAAAGATCTCATTATTTTTGCCGATCGAAACATCGCCCTCGATCACGACATGCGATTTAATCACGGTGCCATCGCCAATTTTTACTTCATCGCCAATGATTGAAAAAGCGCCGATCTCAACATTAGCGCCAAGCTGCGCCTTTGCGCTGACGATTGCGCTTGGATGAATTTTTGCCGTCATTATTTTTTCTCACCCTCATTTTTTTTATCGACGATCATTGCGGAAAGTTGTGCTTCAGCAACTTTTTGCCCGTCAACAATGCCTACAGCTGAAAGTTTCCACACTGGGCCGCGACTTTGCACAACTTCAACATGCAATTCCAAAACATCGCCAGGAATTACGGGTTTTCTAAATTTCGCGCCGTCGATCGACATGAAATAAACCAATTTTTCTTCTGCTTTAAAACCGGGAGCAGAGGTTACCATCAGGGCTCCGGCTTGTGCCATCGCTTCAATGATGAGAACGCCGGGCATGATTGGATGATCAGGGAAGTGCCCAAGAAAATGTGGTTCGTTAAAAGTTACATTTTTGATCGCGACGATTTTCTTGCCGATCTCGAGTTCGATAACTTTATCCACAAGTAAAAATGGGTAGCGATGCGGCAGAGATTTAAGAATTTTCTCGATACCGATGATTGCTGGCTTGCTCATGTTTTGATTAATTTTGAGTTAAGGAATCTTTTATCTTGCTGCGCCTGACGATTTTTGGGTGACGTTCACTTCTGGCGATATAGGTTTTTTGATGTCGCTGCCCTTGTCGGAAGATGGTCCGTTGTGATAGATGGCTGCTGCTACTTTGTGAGCAGCTTCTAATGCTGCTTTTGTAAGTACTAGAGGCTCAGTAAAAGATAGCGGCTTTACTAGCAGCGCGCTCTTCTGACGTGACTCCGATTCCTTTTTCGGCCTTGAGTACCTTCTTCTCTTCCTTTGCTCCTTCGACTTTATTGTTCGCCGAAGAGACCTCAACAATCGCAGCTAAATGTATGCGACTACCAGGAATGCCGGCGATATTTTCTTTTTTGGTGCCGTGACAACCGGCCGTTCCACCGCCAGCGTAAACACTGCCCGCTTGTTGCGCGGTATGTGCAGCGGGGAGGATTTGTTTGTCGACGTCGTTAATATCCATTTTGAATCTGTTTGCGATAACATCAGCTGTCTGATCATGCATTGCTAAGCCAGTTCTATCTTTACCACTGGCGCACATGGTTAGCATTTCTTCTTTTTGGAAGTCTTTGAAGTTTAGATTGTGAGTAGTCGGTAATTCAAAAGAATCTCGGTCGCTCCCGGTGTCGCCTAGACTAGTTAAGTCATCCTCGAGCAAGGAGTCTTCTTGCGATTTTGTTTCTGCAACTTTCTTGGCGCCTTCTGCGGGAACTCTCCAAGCATCTAAGTCAAAAGTATTCTCTTCTAAATCTTGTTCTCTTCGTGAAGAATCCGTCTCCTTTTCTTTGCTAGATTCTTGTTTTTTTGGCTGAGGCTCGTTGAAATTAATATCTTCGTAAGTTGATTCAAACCCAACAGATATTGAGCTTGGATTGAGAGAGTTAATTTTGTTGGTAAGCAGGCCTAATCCCTTTGAGACCTTCGAACTAACATTCTCTTTGTCCCCCCATCTGATCCAAGAATCTGCTTTCTCGACGTTCTTTGTGAGTTCTGCTGCATCTTGCACGATAGCCGCATCTTTATCGGAGAAGATTCCGCTTTTTTTAAGCGTTTCTAAAGCTTTGTCGAACTCTTTTTCTGCGTTGGAAAATGGGTTAAGAGCATTAATGGCCTTACCCATTCTGCCCAAAATCCCCGCCGCTGGTTTAAGGTTATTTTGAACGACTTTTAGAGCTTTTTTATTTTCTTGTAACGCTTCTTTTGTTGTTTTATCGGAATCTTCTAGGGAGATCTTAAAAATGGGTTTGACTTGATCTAAATTTTCAGAAAAAGCTTTGAGAAAATCTTTGGCACCAGTGAGATCAGAGGTGAGTCCAGCGTATCTAAATGCATTAAAAGCAGTGTTAGTTTCTCTGCCGTCAATTTCCTTCATGGCCTCGGTTGTGCGGTTGATTATTTCCGTATCTTCTCCGCCCGGCCTTTTTGAATTTAGAGTATTACAGTGAAGCTTAACATCTTCGCCAACCCACTCCTGTGCTTGTCGCGCATTCTGATTAGTGAGCTCTTGTCTCACGTTTTTGTCTTTTACGAAAGAGGCTAAAGTGCCGGCATGCTTTGCCGTGTGAAGAATTTCAATTTCTTTGCTGCTACTTTCTACGCAGGCAGTGGTCTTCTCAAAAGTATTACGCATGCCAGGCAGAGATCCGCGTGTTTGAGTTGGGATTACGTGATTTCCTTTAGCGATAATATCAGAATATTCATCGATTAATTTTTGCTCAAATCCGCTTGCCGCTTTGTACCAGGCTGAATCTTTTCTGTTGTTATATTCGGAAATTTGCTCATCGGTTAGTGATTTCTGTGCTACTTCTGCTTCAATCGCAGTATGTCTTGCACCTTCATTTACTAAGGAAGAGAGGGTAACGATGTTGTGATGTTCGTCGTTAAAATTTTGGAAATCGCGCGCCAGACTTAGCTTGGCGCGAGGGGCTTCTACCTCATGTGTTTCCATTAGTTTGGCAATGCTTTCAGTAACCTGATCTGCTGATCCCGAAAGGAATTTTTGCGATTCTTCGGAGCTTAAATCTCCCAGCTCTTCCGAATATGCTTGATGAAATGTTTGAATAAATTCTGAGGCTTTTTCCCGCAGGTTTTCTGCCAGGTCGTCTTTTCCTTCAAGGTTGGCAACATCAATTGCCGCTCGGTAATTATTTAGGCATTGTATTTCAAAGGCTTCGGTTCCTCTAGTCACTGGATCGGGCTCGCATTTTCTGGCATCGCGAACTAGGAGCGGTGTGCCGCCGTTGGCGTTAGGAATTTCAGTCGTGATGACGTCAGTTCTTGCGTCGCGCATCTTTTCAAGATCGCGCAAAGCTTTGCAGAAATCGCCACTCTTTACCGCCTTAACAGTATCGCTGCGCAGCTTTTCGACCAATTTAGGATCTGGAGTTAGAGCGTCGTAAGTAGTCGCATTCAGGTAAGCCTGTGTTTGAGCGAACAAATCCCTCTTGTCATTTGCGAATCGATCTCTGATTACCGACGGATTTGCCAGTACCTCAGAAGCATCTGAATTAGTCATTGTCTCTGTTGTTGCATCAACGGGTCTGGACATAGAACTTGGGATTAAAATTAATCTTAAATTAGAAAGCCGCAGCTTTACTTGGGCAATTTTTTACGAGCAAATTTTTTTAAATGAGAGTCTCAGTTCTAACTCTACTTCTGCTTCTTTCGGTGAAGGCCGCCGAAGCGAAAATCACAATTTTTGCCTGCGAGCCAGAATGGGCTAGTTTGGCGCGTGAAATTGTTGGCAATAAGGCGCAGATTTTAACGGGCAGTTCGCCCATGGAAAATGTAAGAAATATCCGCGTTAATAGTGGATTAGTCAGGGTTATTCGCACTGCCGACATGGTTTTTTGTTCTGGCGGTGGGCTTGAGTCAAAATGGTTAAATAAGGCGATTGACGAGAGTGGCAATATTTCCGCGCGGACAAATCCCGAGGCGTTATTTTTGATTTCTGGCGATGCAAATCAGGGTGCAAAAATTTTGCCGCGGGTTCATTTAAATCCTTACAACATCGCGTTAGTCGCTACGGAATTTACGCGGCGGGTTAAATTGCTCGATGCGGTTAATGCCAGTTTTTACCAAAGTTCTTACGAAAAATTTTCCGTAAAATGGCAGAATTCAATTAAGTTGTGGGAGAAGGCAGCTGCGCCACTCAGAGGCATGAGGGTTGTGATCAATGACGATTCTTGGCTAGATCTAGCAAGATGGCTTGGCTTGGAAATTGCCGCGAAAATCGAAACTCAAAAAAGTTTTGTAAAAAATAATCAGAACCTAAATGGGATTGTTTTAGAACTAAAAGAAAAGCCAGCCAAGGCGATAATTTTTGCTAATTACGAAGATAAAAAAGCGCTATTTTGGTTGGGTGAAAAAACAAAAACTCGAGTGATTCTTCTGCCTTTTACGGTTGGGGGTGCCGCTAATTCTTCTGATCTTTTTTCGCTTTTTGCGACGACGATTAATTTACTTCTTGTCGATTGTTCGAAGTCCCTTTGTCCAAAGCTTACGATTGTACCAGCAAAAGAAAACTAGCAGTAGGCAGTAAACCGCATTCCATGCCGCGAGAGAAAGTTTCAAAAAAGAAAGTTGAGGCTCATCACAACGCACAGCTTTTGTTTTTAATAACTCTGCCTTGAGATCGTTTACATTGTTGGCTGCGTTCAGATTTGAAGAGGATTCGCAGACTGTTGGCCCCGAGATAACTTCTTGTTCAACTGCTACGTGATAAAGTGAGATTCCGATATTTATCGCAAGCAAAACTACGCAGCAAAGCACGACAACTTTAACGAATTTGTCTGAGCTGAAAATTACTAATCCGATCGCAGACAAGGCGATGACAATGAAGAAAGGTAGGCGCTCGTAGAGACACAAAATGCAGGGCTGATAATCGAATACGAATTGTAAAACGTAGGCGAAGGCTAGGGCGAAAGTTGAAGTGAGTAATAAAATTGCCAATCCGCCTTTTGTTATTTTTTTATTTTCTTCTGTTTTCATTTTTTTCTGAGGAATTTTTTAGCCAAATCTTTTCGCAGTTCGACAGCTGGCTGATCAAATGGATCAATGCCCTTCGTGTAAGCGATTAAAATTGTTTCAAGGAACATTTGCATCATCAAGCCACCAAGAACTTCTTCGTCAAGTTTGGCGATCGCGAAGATTCGAATTGGTAATTTTTTTTGTTCTAAAACGGCGATCGTGGTTTCTTGTTCGATCGTCACAATTTCGCTTAATTTCTTGCCGCCGAATAATGTTTCGCAGCCACTTAAATCTTTAATCGAAAAATCTTTTTGTTGTTTTTGTGTGGTGATGAAGGTGAAGAATTTATCCTTCGGACCATCAAGATAAAGTTGCAGCTGACTGTGCTGATCTACCGTCCCCATTGAATTGATTGGGGTTGAGCCAAAACCATTTTTACCAAGAGATTCCGCCCAAAGTTGCCGATACCAGTCAGTAAAATTTTTTAATCTGTCGATGTAGGGCATGACGACATTGCTGGTGAAACCTTTTTCGAAAGCAGTGAGTTGAATTGAACAAGAATTGGTGATCGAATCTTCGCACAAAAATTCCTGCAAAACTTTTTTTGCACCGCTGCGAATTTTTTTAGCATCAAGCCCCACGAGCAAGGCTGGCAATAATCCAACGACGGAGAAGCAAGAATATCTGCCACCAATTTTGTTGGAGTGTGAAGTGATTTCTGCGCTGATTTTTTTAGCGATTTTAGCGAGTGAATTTTCTTCTGATTCAGTAACGAACAAAAATTGCTTCGCGAAATTTTTAATTTTCTGACGCTGTAATTCATCCAGGATTATCAAGGTCTGACAGAGGGTCTCAATGGTTTCGCCAGACTTGCTAATTACCAAAAAAAACGTGTTTTTGAAATTAAGATTCGCCAGACAATCTTGCAGAGTTGTTGGATCAATCGATTCAAGAAATTCTACTTTTTGTTGGGACTTTAATGCAGAGAGAGTTTTGCCGCCGAGGCTTGATCCACCAACGCCGAGAACGAGAATTTTTTTGTGAGCAGAAATTTTTTTGGCGAAATTTTCCAACTCTTTCAGGTCGCGATTCGAAGAAATAATATCAATTGCCGCGATCTTGGAATCTTTAATCTTACTGCGCAAAACGTCTGCGGATTTTTTACAAAACGCATAAATTTTTTTGTCGGACGCGGTATTTTTAAAATGCTGCGAGAAGAGAGTGTGGGGCATTTAGAGCTGAATAATTCTTGGAGGCCGGGGCCAGAATCGAACTGGCCATCAAGGCTTTGCAGGCCCTTGCATTACCACTTTGCTACCCGGCCAAGAAATAGACCCACACAAATTTTTTTGCGGATCTTGCGGCTATTCTAAAACTATACTTTGAATTTCCTCAATCGAAAAATCCTGTAAATTTCCACGAAAGCGCCAAACGACAATTCCATCTTCATTAACGATCCAAGTTTCTGGAATCGCTTGGATCGCAGCTTCTTGACTTAATGAGCCCTTCGCATCATTAGCAACTTTCTTGAATGGATTGCCATATTGTTGTAAATAATTTTGCGTGTTGCTTGCAATGTCACGCCACGCGACGCCATACATATCAACGATTCCTGAATTTTTTAAGCGTAGCAAAATTTCATGCTCAGCACGACAAGTTGCGCACCAAGAAGCGAAGAAATTTACGAGGGAATATTTTTTCCCGCGTAAATCTTTTTTAGAAAATTCTTCTTCGCCCAAGTTTAAATTCGGCAAAGAAAAATCTGGTAAAGCAATTTCAGATTTGACGAAATGCACGCCAAATTCTTCGTTATTTGCAGATGTTTTAACGTCCTGTTGTTTGTTGAGATTGTAAGTCGCAACGGCGATAAGCCCAAGCAAAAAAATCAAAATTAAAAAAGGTAAAAATCGATTCATGAAATTTAATTTTCAGTTACTGGCAAGTGATGCAAAAGCGCGTCGCGGTGAAGTTAATTGCGCGCATGGCAAAATTCAAACTCCAGCTTTTATGCCGGTCGGAACGGTAGCGACGGTGAAGGCGATGAAAGCGAGCGACGTCAAAAAATCTGGCGCCGAAATTCTTTTGGGCAATGTTTACCACTTAATGCTGCGTCCGGGATCTGAGCTGATTGAGCAACTTGGGGGCTTGCACAAATTTATGGGATGGAATGGCCCGATCCTCACCGATTCCGGCGGATTTCAAGTGATGTCGCTTTCAAAAATAAGAAAAATTTCTGACGCCGGCGTTGAATTTTCTTCGCACATTGACGGCACAAAATTTTTCGTAACGCCCGAGCGCTCGATTGAAATTCAACATCAACTTGGCAGCGACATCACAATGATTTTTGACGAATGCGTGCAATTTCCAGCAACTCACAAACAAGCAAAAGACGCAATGGAGCGCTCAAATCTCTGGGCGCAGCGCTCAAAAGATGCTTTTCAAAAGCGCGAAGGTTACGGAATTTTTGGAATAATGCAGGGTTCAACTTTCAAAGATTTGCGCGAAATATCGGCAAAAAAATTAATCGAAATCGGTTTTGACGGTTACGCGATTGGCGGCTTGGCTGTAGGCGAGGGGCAAGATGAAATGTTTTTAACCCTAGATTACGCCGCAGATTTTCTTCCAACAGAAAAACCGCGCTACCTTATGGGAGTAGGCAAGCCATCCGACATCGTCGGCGCAGTCGCGCGCGGAGTAGATATGTTTGATTGCGTAATCCCCACCCGCTCTGGCCGCACCGGACAAGCCTTCACCCGCGATGGAACAATCAATATTCGCAACGCCAAACATCGCAACGACAACGCGCCTCTCGACGAAAAATGCAAATGCTACGCCTGCGAAAATCATTCCCGCGCTTATTTACACCACCTCGTCAAAGCCAATGAAATTCTGGGCTCAATGCTGATGACCGAGCATAATATTTTTTACTACCAAGACCTAATGCGCGACATCCGCGCAGCAATAGAGCAGAAAAAATTCGATGAATTCGCGCAGAAATTTTTTAACACGGTCGGCGTTGACGATTCGGAGTAATGGGGAGTAATCGCGCCGGTTGAGCGAAGTCGAAACCAAGCGAGCAGTGTGTGCGGGATTTTCCTTGGTTTCGACTCCGCTCAACCGGCGGAAAATTTAGACCAAGAAGTCTTTCACGATTTTTTCTTCGTCGAATGTGAATTTTTCTGTGCCGATTATTTGGTATTTTTCGTGGCCTTTGCCGGCGAGGATTAGGATGTCGTTGGGCTTTAGAAGGGAGATGGCGTAGGTGATTGCGGCTTTGCGACCGTTGATTTCGATAGTTTTTTTAAGGTCGCAACTTTTTAAAATTTCAGCGCGGATTTCTTCGGGTTTTTCGCTGCGCGGATTGTCGTCGGTGATGATGATAAAGTCGGCGAGGTCGCTGGCGATTTTGCCCATTATTGGTCTTTTTGTTTTATCTCGATCGCCTCCGCAGCCAAAGAGAACAAGAACTCGTGAGGCGGTGAGTTTTCTTGCGAGGTGTAAAACATTAGTGAGTGCGTCTGGCGTGTGAGCGAAGTCGATGTAGATTCTGGCTTGATTTGGCGCGGTTCCGGCTAGTTGCATGCGGCCGGCGGCGGAGTGGAGATTGGAGAAATTCTTAACTAAATTTTCTAATTCTTTTTCGCCTAAGTCGTTAGTAGAGAGAGCGTTGCCAAGGGCGCAGAGGGTGTTGAAGATTTGGAATTCGCCGGATGTTGAAAGCTCGAGATGATATTTTTTTTCTTTGAACTCAAAAGTTTTTTCGTCGAGAAGCCTTAAATCCCGAGCTTTGCGACCATATTCGATTACGTTAAGATTTTTTTCGTCACAGATTTTTTTTAATTTTTCAAATTCTGGAATATCGGAATTAAGCACGGCTGACGTGGCTTGATCGAAGATTAAACTTTTGCAGCGGAAATATTCTTCCATCGATTTGTGGTAGTCGAGATGGTCTTGCGTGAAGTTGGTGAATGCTCCTGCGGCGAATTTTAAACCAGCAGCGCGGCCTTGTTCTAGGCCAATTGAACTCACTTCGATTGCAACATCGTCGACGCCATTTTTTTTCAAAATGCGCAGATTCTTGTAAAGTGAAACGATGTCGGGAGTGGTAAGTGAAGAATTCTGTAATTGCGCTTGGATTGAGGCTTCGCAAGTGACGCCGAGAGTTCCGATTGAGGCGGATTTTTTGCCTAAAAATTCTAAAATTTGTCGCGTGAATTCAGCGGTGGAAGTTTTTCCGTTAGTGCCGGTGATGGCGTAGATATTGCTTGGAAGAGGTGCGTAGAAAATTTTTAGAAATTCGACAAGAAGCTTTTCTTGCTCGCTAATTATTAAACTCGCGCCGTTTTTGATCGCGCTTTCGATGAATTCAAAACCATCTTTTGCCTTTCCGGGAAGGGCAAAAAAAACGGAATTTTTTTTAACTAAACGGGAATCGATTGCGATGTCTTCGATCTCGATTTCATCAGGTATCGAGCCAATTGGCAAAGTGTAGGCAATCTTAACTTGAGCGAGAATTTGCGAGAGCTTCATTGAATTTTTTTGCTGCAATTTTTGGATTAGCGTCGCGGGTGATTGGGCGGCCGACCACAAGATGTGAGGCGCCATTTGTAAGTGCGGTTTTAACGTCGGCAACGCGTTTTTGATCATCGTTGGCCAGCGCTTCTAGCCTGATTCCGGGGGTGACGATTAAAAAATCTTTACCGAATTTTTGGCGAAGATTTTTTGCTTCGAGAGCGGAAGCGACGATGCCATCAAGGCCGGAATCTAGCGCGAGTGCGGTCTTTTTTTCGACCAAATCTTCTAGTGAAATTTTTGGATCAAAACCCATTTCGCCCAAATCTTTTTGATCAAGATTTGTTAAAACCGTAACCCCAATCACCTGCATTTTACCCTTATTTAGCGCAGCTTGCGACATGATCGACTTGCTGGCAGTGTGAATAGTTAGGAGGTCAATTTCGTACTGCGCGAGATTGGCGACGGCGCGGCCGACAGTTTCAGAAATATCGTAAAGCTTGAGATCGGCGAAAACTTTTTTGTTTTTATTTTTTAGCCAGGAGATCAGCTCAAAATAAGAGCCGCCCATCATTAATTCTAAACCGATTTTGTAGAAAATTCCTTCGTCACCAATTTCATCGACAAGCTTTTTTGCGGAGGAAATATCCGGAACGTCCAAGGCAATTATTAGACTCATGTTAAATTTTTTTCTCTTTGCCAGCGATCAAGCGCTCAAGATTTTCTTTGTGTCTGTAGAGAATCAGCGCGAATAAAAAGATGCAGAACAAGATTTGTGAAATCGATGTGCCGTAGCAGATGGATAAAATAATCGAAGAAAAAATTGCCGAGATTGAAGAAATGGAAGAAGTGCGAAATAGCAAAAATGTTAGTGCCCAAACACCCACCGCGGAAAGACCAATATTTAAATCAAGAGCAAGTAAAACCGCGATTGCAGTGGCGACGCCTTTGCCGCCTTTGAAGTTAAGGTAAACCGGGTAGATGTGAGCAATTACTGCAACCGTTCCGACTAAAACTAAAAATATGTGTAAGTCGTTCGCATCAGAAAACGTGAAGCGCGCAATGACGACCATGATCGCGCCTTTGAGGCCGTCGAGAATTAATGTGAGAAGGCCAATTTTTTTACCGGCAACTCTTACAACATTTGTCGCGCCGATATTTCCCGAGCCGAATTCACGAACGTCTTTTTTGACGAAAATTTTTGTTAATAATAAGCCAAAAGGAATCGCTGCGATTAGGTAAGTCGCGACAAGAAAGAGAATTTGGTAAAAAAATATCATTTATCGGAAGGATTGATTGCGCCTTTATTTTTACGGAAGGCGTCAAGCGAAATGACTTTTGCCGATAAATCAATTTTTGTGCTAGATTTTTTGTCGCCATTTTCGTTGGTGGCTTGATCGGACTCGTCCAAATCTTCTAGCTCAAGCTCGTTAAGATCTCCGTAACTCATGCTGAATTTTAGGGCGAAATTCATTGAAGGGTCAGCGAATGAAGTGACGGCCTTGTAAGGAACTTCTAGTTTTTCATATTTTCCGCCAAAGCCGAGAGATATTTTGAAGGAATCCTGCTCAACTGCCAAGCCGCGGAACTGGTATTGAATGACGATGGTCATTTCATCAGGATATTTATCGAGCAGGCTTTGCGGAATTGAAACGCCGGCAAAGCGCGTGAGGAAGGTGATGATGAAGTAATGTTTACCGAGAAGTCCGGCCTTCTCAACTTTTTTCAAAGTTTCGTAGATCACTAAGCGCATCGAATTTTCGATAATTTCGTCGTAACCGATTTGATCTTGCATGCTTTTTGTAAATCAGTGGAAAAGTACCCGAGCTTCTGTTGACAGGCGCCCGGGCGAGCCCCGACTATTTCATTTATGCAAAAGCAACTTTTGTCGCTGGAGCAAGTTCGAAATTGTCATTAGCAAAGTTATCGTTTGCATTTACTTTTTTTGAACGGATGTCACGAGGTTCGCACCACGCGGCCGGCAGTTTCTCAACCGGGCAAAGTTAATTCCTTTAGCGAATGTCGAAAGCTGATTCACCCCCAAATATATCGATACTTCTCTAAGGATTTTGAGATGGATGCTAGGCAGAAATTTTTTTATGAGGTAATGTATCAGGACATACATGACCGAAGTAAAAAAATTTCTAACAACGCAGACGCTCAAAAGCCGACGAGAAATGGTGGAGGTGCTGGGTACCGCCCCCAGGTCCATAACGTTTATTGCGAATTACATTTATCACCATAGCTCCTCAAACCTTACAGCTCAAGGGCGCGGCGCAATCTAGTAACGAAAACTTTTTTAACAAGATCAATGTCGTTTCTGAAACAAGATCTGCTTTTTTTGCGCATTACACCAAATGCCGCGCAGACAAAAATTAGTGGGAAATTTATCGATGAGAAAAATCAGGAATATCTCAAGATCAAGGTGGCTGAGGTTCCGGAGGATGGTAAGGCAAATGAAGAGCTGATAAAATTTTTGTCGAAATTGCTAAAAATTCCTAAGTCAAAAATAGAAATGATCCGCGGCGAGACGTCGCGGATCAAAGTGGTGAGGATTGGTGGCGTTGTTTCTGAGGCTAGTTTTAACCCAGATCCGTCATTAGAATTACGCCATTATCTCTACTAACCCTTAATTCTATCACCCTCGTTCTCCGCTCCGCTCCGTTAGCGTATGCATGCTACGCTTCCGGTGCGGTGCTCGCCCGAGGCTAATAGAATTAAGGCTTAGCGAGATACTGTCACAATTCTAATGACGGATCTGGGTTTAAGATCGGTATTCTTGGCTAAAAACTTGCGCCGGTCGAGCAGGGTCGAGACATCGCGAATAAGACTCCAGAGGTCTCGACTCTGCTCGAATGGCGCAATTTTTACCGCGAAACTAACATTCAATTGTTACACAAACCGGACAATGATCCGAAGGCTTTTCCTGATCTCGCACTCCATTATCTTCGATTGTTGCCGAAATGATTTTATCCGCTGCCTGCGGCGAGGTTAAAAGGTAATCGATCCTCATCCCTTTGTTGTGTTGCCAAGATCCGCCGCGGTAATCCCACCAAGAAAAAGCTTGGCTTTGGGGATTTGTCGATCGGTAAGAATCAATTAATCCAAGATTTAAAAGTGAGCGGAATTTTTGGCGCTCGAGATCGTGAAAACAAATTGTGCCACGCAAACTTTTCGGATCGAATACGTCAATTTCTTCCGCGGCACAATTGTAATCTCCGCCAAAAATTTGGATTTCATCGAAGGTTAGAAGATTAGATAGATGGGCTCTTAAGCGACTAAAGAAATCTAATTTATAGAGAAATTTTTTACTGTTTTCGAGTGCTTCATTCGGCATTAAATCGCCGCCGCCATTCGGTACGTAAATCGAAGCGACGCGAATTGCTTTGCCACCAACCGAGATTACCCCCTCAATGTAGCGTGCCTGCTCATCAATCTCGCAACCCAACTCGGGCAAGGCTTTAACGACATCTTCAATTTTAAATTTCGAAAGAATGGCGACGCCATTGTAAGTTTTTTGTCCAGAAACGGCGGCGTTGTAACCCACGTCAAACAAGGCCTCAAAGGGAAATTCTTTTTCCACGCATTTCAATTCCTGCAGCAAAACCACGTCAGGATTAGAATTTTTTAACCATTCAAGAAGCCTTGGCAAGCGCGCCTTTACCGAGTTTACGTTGAAGCTAGCGATTTTGATTTGAGCCATTTCTTTTAAAGGGATTTATTGAGTCGCATAGTCTTGCAACTAAGCTGCGACGTGTGTTTGCAACAACCGGCCTCGGAGATTCTTCCTCTTGGGTAATCGCCTCTGGAATGAATTTTTCGGTGCTATTTAGTCTAGCCCCAACTTCTATATTGCCGGAGGTTTTATGTTCTTCTGACTCGGGAAATTGCTTGACGAATGAGGAAAATAATTCGTCCCGATGAAAAGCTAGGCTATTGGTCTCAAATGCTTCTTTTAGATATGGATTCTCTTTAAAAAAATTTTCTAATTCCTCTGCTTTTATTGAGAGAGATTCACCGGAGCAAACGCTTCTAGCTCTCTCATTCTTTATCTCGTCAAAAACATAGATGCCGCATTTTCGAACAAATCTTTCTGACGGTTGGAATGTGTTCCATTTTCTAAAATTAGATGGAGCGGATGCTTCCCATACGGTATCTACCAAATCGCCGAGATTATCAAATCCATAATCTTCATCTGAAACTCCCATTAGTGTTAACGGCTTTTCATCTTCTCGGTAGTAGCCCCTGCAGATCGATAGCCTTTTACGCCGTGGGCCATCTATTTCATATGTAAGCAAAATTGAGCCGATTTCTTCTTTATCTAAAGCCGCAAGGCGATCTGCTAACATTTTTTTGCTCATCACAACGGGTGGTAGTGCGAGAATTGGGTCATAACATTTTTTAGAAAAAAAATCTTTGGACAGTAATAGTGTTTTTATATTTTCGTCTTCAAGGGAGGGGTCTTGGTATAGTTGAGAGACAACATGATCATCAGCCGAACTCACGAACGCTTTAGCCATAGCTCCATTATATTTTAGAATAGCGGATTTTAGTTCACTTGCTGTAATCGATAAATTTTCAGGGTAGCTGTAAGTGGGATCGTTTTCAAAACGGTAAGTTTGAATTTGGCTTATGTTTCTAGATATTAGATCTGACACTGAAAATCCAGCCATTGGCCCTCTGAAATCCATGGGATTTGTAACTTTCCACAAATTTTCTGCTAACTCTTCGATACTGTTTGCGACTATCTCTTCCTCATTATTAAAAAGATAAATTTGCCCATTTCTATTTTGATAAATCGCATTGGTGTGGCCGCCCTTATCTGAGGACGAATGTATCAAAACTATACTTCTTGGTTTAACGATTTCTGCTAATCGGCTCTGAATCATTTTTTTTGTGGCGATGATTCCTTGGTCGTTGTTGTTGTAATCAAAGCTCTTAATCAAATCTCCTCTTGCCGTATCTTGCAGAACTTTAGAGGGATCTTGCGTGAGCTGCCCAGAAAAGATTATATTCTTAAAAACCTCAGCACCGACGCCATGCAAATCCGCTCTTTGATAGAGCATTATATTGCCAATCAATCGTTCAATATCAGAGCACTGCTGAGGATCGAGCGGACTCTCTTCATTCCAACTAAGTAGAGTTTCTTTGGTCTGGTTAAAAAATTTTGCATCATCGGCCCCGGTTCCTTTTTTTGGAGTTTC
This sequence comes from Rhizobium sp. Q54, assembly GCA_945871805.1. Lineage (GTDB taxonomy): Bacteria > Pseudomonadota > Alphaproteobacteria > Rickettsiales > UBA1997 > UBA2645. The sequence continues at coordinate 80,433 of CAMBXE010000001.1, forward strand.
GTCCTGATCTTCATCCTCTATTCTTCTGCCATATGCCTGCAGAATCGCTAATCCATGGCATTCGCCACGAGACTCTTTGAAAAAATTTATAGCCTTGAGTCGATTCTTTTTTTCCTCATCACTAGATGAGCTAGCCATCTCTTTTTCTAGAAAAGCTATTATTTTTTGCGCAAATTGACCCGGCATATTTAACCTATAAATCCTTCATAAAATGAAATCCGCGAATGTAAAAACCCTCGCGGTAGTAGAGTGGATGAGATTTTTTATTTTCAGTGAATGAATCCAAAATAACTTTTTCGCAGTTTAATTTTTTACCGATTTTATCAATTTCTGCTAAGATTTTTTTGCCGATTCCTTCGCCTCTTTTTTCTTCATCAACAATAAAACTCGAAACTTGAATGTAGCGTCCGCAGTAAAGCATGCGTAAGACCCAATAGCCGGCCACCCCAATAATTTCTTTACCCAAAAATGCGCCGACCATTTTAAAATCATTCATCTTCATCATCTCAGAAATTTGCGCCGAGTAATTTTCTAAACTCATCTCTTTGTAACGCTGCTTAACGATCGGATAAGCCAAGAGCATTTCATCTAAAATGTTCAATTCTTTGATCGTGATTTTGTCCATTAGAAATTTTTTAATTGTTGTTCCAGCGCCGCAGCCCAATAGGTAACAGTGCCGGCGCCGGTGCAGAAGACGATGTCGCCGGCGGAAATTTGGGGGTGGATGATTGAAGCTAAATCTTTATCGCTGCCTAATTTAACTACATTTTTGTGGCCGTATTTTTTGATTCCAGCGACGAGATCATCTTGCGATGCGCCCGGGATTGGCGCCTGTCCGGTGGAGTAAATATCAGCGACAATAACCTGATCTGCGTCAGAAAAAGCAGCGCAAAATTCGTTAAATAAATTGTGGGTTCGGGAGTATTTGTGTGGCTGAAATACGCAAATCACTTTATGTTTTCCAGCTAGGCTGCGAGCCGCTTTAAGCGTTGTAAATATTTCAGTTGGATGGTGGCCGTAATCATCAATTATTGCTGCGCCATTAAACTCGCCAACTTTGGTGAAGCGACGTTTTACGCCGTTAAAAGCTTTGAGAGCTTTTCTAATTTTTTCTTCGCTCATTCCTAAAAAATCACCAATCGCAATTGCCACTAAGGCATTGCTGGCATTGTGTTCGCCGTAGATCGGCATTTTTAGATTTTTGATTTCTCGACCATCTTTGAACTCAACATCAAAGCTTACGCCACTTGCATCCATCGCGATATTTTTTGCCATTAAATCTGCATTTTGGGCAGCGGATTTTTTCGCGGAGTAAGTGACTAAATTTTTCTTCGATGATTTTAATTTGTCGTAAATTTTTTCAACTTCAGGTGAGTCTAAACACAAGACGCACAATCCTTCAGCGGGAATTTGCTCAACATATTTTTCAAAGCAGGCTTTCTGTTTTTCGAAAGATCCGGCGTAGCCTTTAAATTCCAAATGTTCTGGCTCGATATTCATTACGGCCCCGATCACGCTTGGCAAATCAACGAAGCTCGCGTCTGACTCGTCAGATTCTGCAACCAAATATTCGCCTTTTCCAATTTTTGAATTGCTGCCGAAATAATGAATGACGCCGCCATTTATAACGGTCGGATCGAACTCGCCGATTTCAAGCATTAGCGAAACAATTCCCGTCGTGCTAGTTTTTCCGTGCGTGCCGGCGATCGTGATCCCTTTATATTCACGCATGATCAGCGCCAATAAATTCGCGCGCGTGATCACCGGAATATTTCTTTTTTGTGCTTCGACGATTTCCGGATTGTCGATTTTGATGATCGAAGTTTCGACAATCAGCGAGACGTCGTCAGAAATATTTTCTGTTTTATGGCCGACGAAATAAGTCACGCCTTTGTCGCGCAATTTCGGCGTTAAATAATTTTCAGATAAATCGGAGCCCTGAACCGGAATTTTCCATTCACGTAAAATGAAGGCGAGCGCACTCATGCCGATGCCGCCAAGTCCAATAAAATGAACTTTGCTTTGTTGTTTTAGATCTTGAATATTCATGTCAAAATATGCTGTGGAACCAGTAAACGCCAAGGGGGAAGGCGGCAACGTAAGAATAGCAATTTATTTGTAAATGATCGATCGCAACAAGATTAACAAAATTTTTTCTGTCTGGAATGCGGAAAATTCCCATCCAAAAACCGAGCTGAATTACGTCAATAATTACACGCTTTTAGTTGCCGTAGTTTTGTCGGCGCAAAGCACGGATGTTGGGGTAAATAAAGCGACGAAAGAACTTTTTAAAATTGCCGACACGCCAGAAAAAATGCTCAAATTGGGCGAAAAGAATTTAAAGAAACACATTAACACGATCGGTCTTTACAACGGCAAAGCGGCCAATGTTATCAAGCTCTCACAACTTTTGGTTGATGAATTTAATTCGGAAGTTCCCGAAGATTTTGAGGCATTAAAATCTTTGCCCGGAGTCGGACAAAAAACCGCAAATGTTGTTTTGAATTGCGCCTTCGGACATCCAACAATCGCAGTCGACACCCACGTTTTTCGCGTTGCTAATCGCCTCGGATTCGTTAGCGAAACTACGCCAGAAAAAACCGAAATTTCTTTGTTAAAAAATATTCCAAAAAAATGGCAAAACCACGCGCACCACTGGATGATTCTACACGGGCGCTACATTTGCCAGGCGCGCAAACCGAAATGTGGCGAGTGTAAAATTCAAAAATTTTGTGAGTTTAAAAATGCTAAATGAGTCCCAAAGGCAGCGCTACCTGCGCAATTTAATCCTTCCTGAAATTGGCGAATCTGGCCAAGAAAAATTACTGCGCGCGAAGGTTTTAGTAATCGGCGCCGGCGGTCTCGGCTCGCCAGTTTTGCTTTATTTGGCGGCGGCAGGAATTGGAAATATTGGCGTGATTGACGACGACATCGTCGAGCTTTCAAACCTACAACGCCAAGTGATCCACAGCGAAAAAAATCTTGGACAAAAAAAAGTTACCAGCGCGCAAGAAAAAATTTCCGACTTAAATCCTGACGTAAATTTTAAAATTTTCCCCGAACGTGCAACTCGCGAGAGCCTTAGAAAAATCTGCACCGATTACTATTTTATTTTAGACGCCACCGACAATTTTCCGACGCGTTTTTTAATTAACGAAATCTGCCACGAACAAAAAAAACCCTTAATTTTCGCCGCGGTAAAAGGCTTTTTGGGACAAGTTTCCACATTTAAATCCTACCAAAAAAACAACCCCTGCTACGCCTGTTTTAACCCCAATATTATCGGTGAAAATTTCTCTTTGCCGCTCTCGGAAAAAGGCATCCTCGGCTCAGTCGCCGGCACCATCGGCGCACTTCAAGCCACCGCCGCAATCAACGAAATTCTCAGCATCGGCGAGAGTCTCGTCGGCAAAATCCTCCTCTTCGATTTCCTCCAAAATAACTTCCGCAAAGTCACATTAAAAAAGAATCCGGGTTGCAAAATTTGTGCAAAATAAATGGACCCCGCAACAAGTGTGGGATGACAATTTAAGGTGCTTACCATCAGTCTGTCACCCCGCAACAAGTGCGGGATGGCAATTTAAAGTGCTTACCATCAGTCTGTCACCTCGCAACAAGTACGGGATGGCAATTTAAAGTGCTTACCATCAGTAAATGGACCCCGCAACAAGTGCGGGGTGACAATTTAAGGTGCTTACCATCGGTCTGTCACCCCGCACTTGTTGCGGGGTCCATAAGCAATTGAGTAACCCACAAAACCAATGTTAGAAAAATTCAAAATTACCAAATACGAAGTGCTATCTGGCTACAAGCTAAAGCTTTTTTTGGTGATGGGATTAGCGGTATTGTTGACCCCTCTCATCTGAAGGGCGAAGGCGTTTTTAAAATTTGGGACGATTACGAAGAATTTAACCCAGATCCGTCATTAGAATCACGCCATTATCTCTACTAACCCTTAATTCTATTAGCCCCGCTCCGTCAGCGTATGCATGCTACGCTTCCGGTGCGATGCTCGCCAGAGACTAATAGAATTAAGGCTTAGCGAGATACTGTCATGATTCTAATGACGGATCTGGGTTTAAAAAAGTTAGCATCGATCCCGTGACGCGCACTGTTTGTTGGGGCGATGAAGTTGATCTCGATTCACGAAATCTCAGAAGAAAAATTATTACCTGAATCCGGGTTGCAAAATTTGCACCCGCTAAATAGAAAGTCGCGCCCTTGTTTTCTTGGGGGGTAAGCGATGGGGAGAGGTGGCCGAGTGGTCAATGGCAACAGACTGTAAATCTGTCCGCGCAAGCGTTCGCTGGTTCAAATCCAGCCCTCTCCACCACAAACAAAAATGCGGGTGTAGCTCAACGGTAGAGTTCCAGCCTTCCAAGCTGGCCGTGAGGGTTCGATTCCCTTCACCCGCTCCATTCTTAAAATTACTTAATTACTTTAACCGCGGTAATTCCAGATGAGTTCAGATAGCAAATTAGGGGGCATTATGTCGCAAGACAAAGCCCCAAATTATCAAAAAGCCGAGATAAGCGCATTAGATTTATTGTCTAAATTCTCTTATAAAAAACCACCAGTTGATCCCGTTGAAATCTCAAGAGGACTTGGAATCGACGTTAGTTTTGTAAGGATGCAAGATGAGGAGGATAGAGAAAATGTATCCGGCTTTTTTGATGCAAAAAAGAACGCAATACTCGTCAACTCAGAACAGTCTGGTGCTAGGAGGGGATTTACTGTGGCTCATGAATTAGGTCATAAGATTCTTCACGCCGAATGGCTTAATCATTCAAATGAAATTCTTTATCGTTCTTCTTACGTCTCCCAGGATTGGAGAGAGCAAGAGGCAAATTTTTTTGCTGCCAATCTCTTGCTGCCAAAATTCATGATGGATGAGTATAAAGAAAAATATGGCTTGAATCACAAAGATTTGGATTTGTGGGCTGGAGTTTTTTGTGTTTCCAGAGAGTTTATGGCTAATCGCTGGAGGTTTTTGTATGGAAAATAATCGTAAGCCCAAAGTAGTCGAAAGCCCGATAGATCATTACTCCGAGTTTCGGTCAGAAGATAATAATAGGCAGTTAGAGTTAAGCTATTTGCTTCAAAGGCAATGGAGAGAGTCAGGCTGTTTGATAATACACTCTTTGACCATGCTCTTGATTGCGCTCATTTTTCTAAGTTTCGCTTGGCTCATAAGTATATGTCGGGAGTTGACTGCCTTTATTGACAACGTCGTCGAATTCCAGACGGAGATTAATTTTAACACTGTTGAAGAGGGGAAGATATTTATGAGGTCAATTCGATTACCTACCGAAATATTAATTCTGATCGCCATTTTTCTTTGGAGATTCAGTCCTGCAGCCTTTTTAAATAAAAGATCAAAAGAGCGATCAGAGTAGAAAGTTCCAATAGCTACTCATTCCAATGTCCCAAAAATTCAAACTTCACTCCCCATTCTCCCCCGCTGGTGATCAGCCGCAGGCGATTGATAAGCTTGTTCGCGGGCTTGAGGAAAATAAAAAAGATCAGGTTTTGCTTGGCGTTACTGGCTCGGGGAAAACTTTTACGATGGCGAATATTATTCAGCGCACGCAGCGGCCGGCGATGATTATGGCGCACAACAAAACTTTGGCGGCGCAGCTTTACGGCGAGATGAAGGAATTTTTTCCGGAGAACGAAATTGGCTATTTCGTGTCTTTTTACGATTACTACCAGCCCGAGGCTTACATTGCGCGCACCGACACTTACATCGAAAAAGATTCTGCAATTAACGAACAAATTGATCGGCTGCGTCACGTTGCAACCCGCGCTTTATTTGAGCGCCGCGACACAATCGTAATCGCTTCGGTCTCTTGCATTTACGGTATTGGCTCGCCGGAATTTTATTCGACGATGGTTTTGCGGCTGAAGGTTGGCGAAGAAATTAATCGGCAAAAACTTTTGCTGCGCCTCGTTGATTTGCAGTACGAACGTAACGACATCGCCTTCGAGCGCTGTAGCTTTCGCGTCCAGGGCGACACGGTGGATATTTTCCCGTCGCACGAAGATCAGCGCGCTTGGCGCATCTCGATGTTTGGCGATGAAATTGAAGAAATTACCGAGTTTGATCCGCTCACCGGCGAGACTTTTTGCAAGCTCGATTCAATCGCACTTTACCCCTCTTCGCACTACGTAACTCCGGCTGAAACTCTGCGCGCTTCGATCTTCAACATTAAAAATGATCTGGCGATTCGCGTCAAAGATTTGGAAGAGCAGGGCAAGCTTGTTGAAGCGCAACGGTTGAATCAGCGCACAACTTACGACATGGAAATGATGCTCACCGTCGGCTCGTGCAAGGGGATCGAAAATTATTCGCGCTACTTAACTGGTCGCCCAGCTGGCGCGCCACCACCGACTTTGTTTGAATATTTACCAAAAGATGCACTGCTTTTTGTCGACGAAAGTCACGTTTCAGTTACGCAAGTTGACGGAATGTACAAAGGCGACTCGGCGCGCAAAGCCAACTTGGTTGATTTTGGATTTCGCCTGCCTTCAGCGCGCGACAATCGTCCGTTAAAATTTTCGGAATGGGAAGGCTTCAAGCCTCAAACCATCTACGTTTCAGCCACTCCGGGAAAATATGAATTAGCAAAAAATGACGGCGAAATTATTCAGCAGATTATTCGACCAACTGGCTTGATTGACCCGCTTTGTGAAATTCGTCCGGCGAAAAATCAGGTTGCTGATTTGCTCGTAGAAGTCCGCGCAACAACAGCTCGTGGCTTTCGTACTTTAGTTACAACTTTGACTAAAAAAATGTCGGAAGACCTTACTGATTATTTTAGCGAAGCGGGAATTAAAGTTGTCTACATGCATTCCGACGTTGATACGCTTGATCGCATCGAGATCATTCAAGATTTACGCTTGGGCAAATACGACTGTTTAATCGGGGTAAATCTTTTGCGCGAAGGCCTCGACATTCCTGAATGTGCGCTAATGGCGATTCTTGACGCCGACAAGGAAGGCTTCTTGCGTAACGAAACTTCGCTTGTGCAAACAATTGGCCGCGCCGCAAGAAATTCGGAAAGCAAAGTGATTCTTTACGCCGACAAGGAAACGAAATCGATTAAGGCGGCACTGGGCGAAACAGAGCGTCGTAGACAAATTCAAATGGCGCACAACGAGAAAAACGGAATCACGCCAACGACGACAAAAAAATCTTTTGGCTCGGCCTTGTCGAATCTTTACAGCAAAAAATCTGGCGAAGAAGAGGTAGAGAAATTTAAAAAAATTCCAACTGATCGCGACATTGAAAATCTCAAAAAAGAAATGTTGCGAGCGGCGGTGGATCTAGATTTTGAAAAGGCCGCGCGTTTGCGAGACGAGGTGAAGAAAATGGAAAGTTTGCTGCTGTTTAATGCGGTTAAATAAATCGACGATTTTTTTGGTCAAAATCTCTACAAATTTTTGGTAAAAAACAGAGCTGCGAGAGTGACGTAAGAGAGGCTGAAAAACTGAATTGTCGACTTAAGTCGACAATTTGAAGGAATTGGCAATCAACTAAGGTGTAACGAGGCCTCAGAGCATTTCAAGATTTGTACAAAAAATTGAAAAACCGCGTCAGTTTTTCGCGGGTTTTTGTGCGGTCAGCCAGAGTAAAAATAACAAGCCAGGCAGCGCGAGAAAAGTAGAAAAAATGAAGAATGTGTACCAGCCAAGAGATTGCGCAAAAACTCCGGCGCTGGCGGTGAGAGTGCTGCGCGCAAAGGTTGCGAGCGAAGATAAAATTGCGTATTGAGTAGCGCTAAAAGCAATGTTGCAGAGGCCGCTGAGGTAAGCGACGAAGACGGAATTTCCGATTCCGCTACTGAAATTTTCGGCGAAAACTACGAGGTAAAGAAGGGAGGGGTCGTAACCAATTTTCGACAAATAAGCGAAGGTGAGATTGGACAGCATTTGCATTACGCCGGCAGCCCAAAGTGATTTTACGATTCCGAATTTTTTTACTAAAATACCGCCGACAAGCACGCCAAATAAGGTCGCGAAAAGTCCGAAAGTTTTTACGATTTTGGCAATCTCAAGTTTAGAAAAACCGATTTCGAGCAGAAATGGCAGAGTTAAATTTCCGGCAAAAGCGTCGCCTAGTTTGAAGAAAATCACGAATGCAAAAATTACGTACCACTGTTTGTGACGAGTAAAATCGCTGAGCGGCGCAATTACGTAATCTTTGCTCCAGGAGAAAAAATTGTATTTTTTTGGCTGCCAATTTTTGCGCGTTTCGTCGGCGAAAAGGACGATTAAAATACACAGCACAATTCCGATCGACATTAAAAAATAAACAATGTCCCAACTGATTAGGTCTGCCAGGGCAAGGGCTCCGGCGCCAGAAACTAACATTCCAATATTGTAGCCGTAAACGTAAGAGCTTGAAGCGAGACCTTGATTTTCTTTTTCGATTAATTCGATTCGGTAGCCGTCAATTACAACATCTTGGCTGGCGGAAGAGAGCCCAACTAAAAAGGCAAAGGTGGCGATTGCGCTTAGAGATCCGGCGATTCCGGCGGCGCCGAGCGAGAAAATAAAAATCGCTAAAAGTATCTGAGTGAAGATCATCCAAGATCTTCTTTGGCCAAAAATTCTGGTGAGGAAAGGCAGAGAAAATGAATCAATCAGCGGGGCGAAAAAGATTTTTAAAGTGTAGGGAAGCGAGACGAGCGAGAAAAACCCGATTGTTTTTAAGTCAAAACCCTTGTCGACCAAAAGTGCTTTGAGGGTTGAAAGAATAAGGGCGATCGGCAATCCAGAAGAAATTCCAAGAAAGAAAATTATTGCGAGATTTTTGTAGGATTTTTGTGTCTTCATTGTTTTAAGGTTTTGGGCTCAATTCAGAAATTCAAAAAAAATCACAATGTTAGATCACCGAGATTCTTCAAAACTTTACGGAACGACAATTCTTTCCGTGCGCAAAAATGGCAAGGTGGCAATCGCCGGCGACGGCCAGGTTTCTTTGGGTCAGACTGTACTCAAGTCAAATGCAAAAAAAATTCGCAAGCTTGGCGACGGCTCGATTATTGGCGGATTTGCTGGGGCGACGGCTGATGCTTTTACTTTATTTGAAAGGCTCGAAGCAAAATTAGAACAATATCCAAATCAATTGATGCGCGCCTGCGTTGAGCTTGCGAAGGATTGGCGTACGGACAAATATTTGCGCCGACTCGAGGCAATGATGATTGTTGTCGACAAAAATACTACGCTGGTACTTACCGGAAATGGCGACGTGCTTGATCCAGAAGATGGAATTGCCGGAATTGGTTCGGGAGGAAATTTTGCGCTTGCCGCTGCGCGGGCCTTGAGCTCAATCGAAAATCTTTCGGCGGAAGAGATCGTGAAACGCTCAATGAAAATTGCTGCGGATCTCTGCGTTTACACTAACAATAATATTTTAATCGAGACTTTGTAAGATCGGAATGGACCCCGCAACGAGTGCGGGGTGACAGTTAAGAGTGCGAGGTAACAGTTAAGAGTGCGAGGTAACGATTGAAAGTGTGTGGTAACAAACTTTAATAATACTCGCGCTTCCAGCCTTAGTAATACTCGCGCTTCCAACTGTAGCAATGCTCACACTTCCAATCTTAGCAATGCTCATACTTCCAACTGTAGCAATGCTCGCAATTCCAATCTTAGCAATGCTCACATTTCCAACTGTAGCAATGCTCGCACTTCCAACTGTCACCCCGCACTCGTTGCGGGGTCTGCAAAACAACTTTTAATATGTTTAGAATTTATTTTCTTATCCTCTTTCTAGCCTTTTCCACTCAGGCATCGGCGGCAGTTTCTCTTTCGGTTAAAAATGGCGAAATTGCTAAAACTAAAATTTTATTTATTGGCTTCGATCCAGTAAATGCTCAGTTTCCACAAGTTAAACGTGACGCCAATGAAGTTTTTGAACGCGTCAGAAAAAATTTAAAAACGACAGATCTTTTTGAGGTGGTTAAACAATCTGGATCCGACGAAAGCCTTTCCGCAGAAGCTCTGCCAGATTTCACCAAATATTCAAATGCACAAATTGGCGCGATTGTGGTTGCTCAATTTGATTACGATTTGTCGGGAAATTTAGAGGCGCGTGTTCGAGTTTGGGACGTGCTTGATCAGCGCCAAATGTTTGGCAAGCTTTACGCTGCGTCGCGCGACAATTACCGCAAAATTTCTAACGCAATTTCCAACGAAATTTTTAAAGCGGTTACCGGCGAAACCATTGGGCATTTTGATTCGCAAATTATTTACGTTTCTGAGTCTGGGCCAGTAACTAAAAGGTCTAAGCGTATTAACATTATTGATTTTGACGGCGAGAATAAGCGGGTTTTGACCAATGGTAATGAGTTGGTTTTGACGCCAATTTTTTCTAAGAATCGTAACGAAATTTTTTACGTAAATTATTTGCAGGGTAAGCCGCAAATTTTTTCAATGAATTTACAAAATTTACGTAGTCAGAAAGTTGGTGGGTTTAGAGGTACTACGTTTGCCGCAGCGATTAATCCAAAAGATTCAAACGTCATTTTGCTTTCGGCAATTGACGACGGAAACAGCGACATTTACGAATTAAATATCTCGGCGAATTCGGCGCGACGACTCACTAAAAGTTCAGCGATTGACACGACTCCTACTTATTCTCCCGACACTAATTACATTACTTTCGCCTCAGATCGCGAGGGCGGTCAGCAGCTTTACGTAATGGACAGAGACGGTTCGTCGGTGAAAAAAATTAGTTCGGGCGAGGGCTCTTATTCTAAGCCGGTTTGGTCGCCAGATGGCAAACTTATTGCCTTCACTAAAATTAAAGGCGGGCAATTTTACATCGGCGTAATGACCCCGAGTGGCTCGGGCGAGAGATTGTTAACCAGTGGCTATTTGGTTGAGGGCGCGCGCTGGTCGCCGAGTGGGCGTTACTTAATTTTCTCACGCAAAAATTCGCCCTACGGTCAAAGTTCTGTGCCACGAATTTACGTGATTGATGTTTTAACAGGATTTGAAATTGAGCTTCCAATCCCCGCAGCAGAAGGCGCGACTGATCCGGACTGGCTCTAAATTATGTATTTTTTTAAGCGCTTACTTCTGATTTTTCCGACGCTTTTCGTAATAATGCTGGTTAATTTTTTAATCATTCAAACTGCTCCCGGTGGGCCGGTGGAGCGTTTTGTGGCTCAGATGAATCATGCGGCAAAAGTTTCTGGCGAGGTAGGAAATGTTAGTTTGGTGAGCGACTCAACCCTGAATTATCAAGGCTCGCAAGGTGTTGACGAGGAATTAATCGAGAAAGTAAAAAAACTTTATGGCTTCGATTTGCCGCTTTCCGAGCGGTTTTTTTTGATGATGAAAAAATATTTTACCTTCGATTTTGGAGTAAGTTTTTATCAAGATAAAAAAATTTCTGAGCTGATTTTGAATAAGTTGCCGGTCTCGATTTCTCTAGGTTTGTGGACGACTTTTTTCGTTTATTTAATTTCCATTCCACTCGGCATTAAAAAGGCGGTGAATGATGGTTCGAAGTTTGATATTTGGACGAGTAGCGTGGTGATTTTTTTGCACGCAATCCCGTCTTTTCTTTTGGCAATTTTGCTAATCACGTTTTTGTGTGGCGGAAATTTTTTGAATATTTTTCCACTGCGCGGATTGATCTCGGCTAATTTTGACGAACTAAATTTTTGGCAAAAAATTGCTGATTATTTTTGGCACTTAATTCTTCCGGTTTTGGCAATGGTTGTCGGCGGATTTGCTTCGCTAACTTTTTTCGTCAAAAATTCCTTCATTGAAGAAGTTAACAAAAACTACGTCCTCGCTGCTTACGCCAAGGGTTTAAATCAGCGGCAAGTTTTGTATCGCCACGTTTTTCGCAATGCGATGTTGATTGTAATTGCCGGATTGCCGGCGGCTTTGATTGGGATTTTTTTTACTAGCTCGATGCTAATTGAGGTGATTTTCTCGCTTGATGGGCTGGGGCTTTTGGGCTACGAATCAGCAATTTCGCGTGATTATCCGTTGATGTTTGCGACGCTCTACATCTTTACTCTACTTGGCCTGGTGACCAATATTATTTCTGACTTTACCTACAAAATTATTGACCCGCGAATTAGCTTTGAGACGACGCTCAAGAAAAGTTAAAAAATAATTTGCAAGTTAGAGTTTGAAAAATAAGTTGCCGCGCCTTTCGTTTTCCGGTCAGGGGTTCTCAAGTGCCTACGAAGCCACTGAAGTCAAGGTCTCGCGCTCAAGTTTTTAAGTATTTTTAAGCAATGTCAAAAAGTTCTAAAGAAATCCTGGGTATCATTAAGTTACAGGTAGCATCAGGAAAGGCTAACCCCGCGCCTCCAATTGGCCCTGCTCTAGGTCAAAAAGGCCTCAACATCATGGAGTTTTGTAAGCAATTTAATGCGCTTAAATTCGATTACGATCTTGGTACGCCAATTCCAGTTACAATCACTGCTTACAAGGATAAGTCCTTCACTTTTATTACCAAAAATCCGCCAGTTTCTTACTTAATCATGAAGGAAATTAGTCTTGCGAAAGGCTCTTCAACTCCAGGAAAAGAGTCTGCCGGTAAAATTAACATGACTCAAATTGCTAATGTCGCCAAGAAAAAAATGGTCGACATGAATAGTTCTGATCTTAATGCCTGCATGCAGATGGTTAAAGGATCTGCGACCTCAATGGGCTTGGAAGTAGTCGAATAAAATTCTCTTAAAAATGGTGAAAAAAAATCAGAAACAAGTAGTCGAAAAGTTTAAAGCGGCAAATCTCGAAGAGGCCATTAAAAAGGTCCAAGATTTAGCGGTGACAACAAAACGCAAATTCGTCGAGTCGATTGACGTCGCCATAAATTTGGGGATTGATGCCAAGCAATCAGATCAGACTGTAAAAGGCTCAATTATGTTGCCTCACGGCTCAGGAAAAAAAGTCAGAGTAATTGTTTTTGCGGGCAACGAAGATCAAAAAAAAATTGCTTTAGAAGCTGGCGCAATATTGGCCGGCCTAGATGAATTGCTTGTTAAGGTTGAAGGAGGATTCCTCGATTTTGATTGTTGCGTTGCCACTCCGGATGTAATGCCAAAAATTAGCAAACTTGCTAAAAAACTTGGCCCCCGTGGCTTGATGCCGAGTCCAAAAAATGGCACAGTTACTGTCGATGTCAAAAAAGCAGTGACCGATGCAATGAAGGGGAAAATCAATTTTAAGAATGACAAAGGCGGAACCGTGCATTGCATGATTGGAAAGATTGATTTTGATGCAAAAAATCTTCTCGAAAATTTGCAAAGCGCCGTGAAGACAATCAAATCTTCCAAGCCAGAATCTTCCAAAGGAAGATTTGTCAGAGAGCTCTATTTGAGTTCAACGATGGGTCCTTCTGTACAAGTCGCCATCGAATCAGTTTAAGTGAGTTAGCAAATGAATAGAGAACAAAAATCACAACTAGTTACTACGCTGCAAAACAATCTTGTGAATAGCGCCTTTATTGCCGTTATTCATTATCGCGGTATGAGTGACAAACAGCTTTACGATTTGCGCGTAGCTTTGAAATCAAAAGGCTGCGGAATGAAAATCGCTAAAAATACTTTGGTAAAAGTTGCGGTTGAAAAAACTGAGTTAAAGGCACTTGCCGAACATCTTTCTGGTCCGACTGCGCTTCTTTATTCGCAAGATCCAGTGGCTTTGTCGAAGATAATTGCGGACATGGCTAAGCAGATCGAGGTTTTGAAAATCAAGGTTGGCTTTTTCAACAAATCTTTAGTGACCGAATCTGCAATTAAAGAGATGGCAAAACTTGGATCGTTTGAAGAAGTTCGCGCTTCTTTCCTTGGTATACTTAACGCCGCTCAATCAAACTTTGTTAGATTGCTTACTGCTCCAGAAAAAGGATTGGCAACTCTAAAAACTAATTAATTCCAAAAATTATTAACTAACCTCAACTAACGTCGACATGTCTACTAATCTTGAACAACTATCAGAATCTCTATCATCTCTAACCATCCTTGAGCTTGCTGAATTAAGCAAAAAGCTAGAAGAAAAGTGGGGCGTATCTGCCGCCGCCTTTGCTTCTGCAGCTCCTGTCGCAGCCGCTGTAGCTGAAGTTAAGGACAAATTTGACGTTGTTTTAACAGCTTTTGGCGATAATAAAATTAACGTTATCAAAGAAGTTCGTGCGATTACCAACCTCGGTTTAAAAGAAGCCAAAGATCTAGTTGAGGCCGCGCCTAAAACTGTTAAATCTGATGTATCAGCATCAGAAGCAGAAGAAATTAAAAAGAAGCTTGAAGCAGCTGGCGCAAAGGTTGAGTTGAAATAAACCAAACAAATCTTTTCAAGCCAATCCACTAATTTTAGTGGATTGGCTTTTGGCGTTTTTAATAAAGTTACTCAAAAAGGATAAACATGGCTCAGATTCGCAACTTCGATCAGGTTCTTTTTAGAAAGAGTTTCAGTAATAGTGGGGGCAAAGAGGTAATAGCGATTCCTAATTTGATCGCACTGCAAAAAGAATCTTACGAAAGATTTTTACAGGCAAAAATCCCGCACGAACAGCGCGAGAATGTTGGTATCCAATCAGTTTTTCATTCATTTTTTCCACTTTCTGATTCGGCAGACAGGGTTACGGTTGAGTTTCTTAGTTATTCCCTTGGGAAGTCAAAATACGAGCCACAAGAATGTCTTTCTGCAGGCAGAACTTTTTCAGCGCCACTTCATGCGCAACTTCGCCTAGTTTTATGGCATCAAGAAGAAGGCAGCGAAGTTAAAGAAATTCGCTCAATCAAAGAGCAAGAGGTTTATCTCTGTGAAATTCCTCTAATGACCGAAACTGGAAGTTTTGTCGTTAACGGCGCAGAAAGAGTTGTTGTGTCACAAATGCGTCGGGCACCCGGTGTTTTCTTCGACAGTGAAAATGTAAAATTATCTGGATCAAAATCTTACTCGGCAAAAATCATTCCAAACATTGGCTCTTGGCTTGATTTTGAATTTGACAGCAAAGATGTCCTTCATTTTCGCGTCGATAAAAAAAGAAAAATTCCAGTAACTTCACTTCTACGCGCACTTGGAATGAGCGCTGAATCAATCATTCGCACTTTTTACGGCTCAGTTGATGCGACCTTCACTAAAAAAGGTTGGGCATTGGCATTCGATCCAGAATCTTTTGGAGGCAGAAAAGTTCCTTATGATTTGGTTTGCGCGCATTCGGGTGAAGTGAAAGTGAAAGAAGGTACCAAATTCAATCGCAAATCTATTGATAAATTACAGTCAGAAAAATTCACGCATTACTTACTAACTGCCGAAGTTTTGCCGGGCTATGTTGTTGCCGCAGACTTAATTGAATCAGAAACAGGAGAGCTTCTGCTTGATGCTGG
>CAMBXE010000002.1 GCA_945871805.1 Rhizobium sp. Q54
CGCGTTCGGCGGATATTTCCTGCATTACTACTGGTTCTGATTTCTAGCTTTGCCTTTGGGTGGTTTGCCTTATTTCCTGATGAATTCAAGCAGCTGAACAAGCATATCTCGCGCAGCTCCTACTTCGTCTCAAATTTTAATCTCTTAAAAGAAAGCGGCGATTATTTTAACAGCGCTTCGGAAAATAAGCCGTTATTGCATCTTTGGTCGCTGGCGATTGAAGAACAGTTCTACATTATCTGGCCATTACTCCTGTGGTGCGCCTGGAAAAGAAAGCTGAGCATCTTGCGCATAACAAGTTTTATCTTAGTCGCTTCGTTTTTCTTCGGACTGCTTAAAGTTTACGAAAATAAGAGCGTCGCTTTCTACCTGCCTCAAAGTCGCTTTTGGGAACTTCTTATTGGATCTCTTCTTGCGCAGCTCAAAAATCAAAAATCTGATTTTCTAAATTTGCTTAAGTTGCATTTTATTAAAAAGATCGGGCACGCGAATTTATTAAATACGATTTCTTTTGTCGGATTTTTCCTAATTTTCATTGCAGTTCTTCTGGTAAGTAGAGACGAAAATTTCCCCGGCGCATGGGCATTATTGCCAACAATTGGCGCGGCACTAATCATTCTTGCTGGAAGCGATGCTTGGCTTAATCGCAAATTCCTACAAAATCCACTTCTGATGTGGTTCGGGCTCATTAGCTATCCTCTCTATTTATGGCATTGGCCACTGCTTTCTTTTTCAAGGATAATTGAGGGGGAAGCCCCATCGCTCTTAATCAGATTATTGGCTGTTTTGGTCTCGATTTTTCTTGCCTGGCTTACTTATGAATTTGTCGAAAAGCCAATCCGCTTTGGAAAGAAACAAATAGGAAAGACCGTTGCCTTGTTTGCGGCGATGATATTTTTGGGTGTCGTCACTCATCATTTTTACAAGAAGCAAAGTTTAAGAATTTATCAAAAAAATGCTCAGGATTTAAATCGGCCAGATAAGGCGATAAAGTCGGACGGATCTTGTGATGCGCTCGGCCTTAATCTTTCCAAGATTTCTTGCCTTACTAATTCTGCTCAGCCGGAAATCTTAATTGTTGGAGATAGCCATGCGGTTTCATTAAACAGCGCCACATATCTTGGCGAGGTAAAGCTAAAAACTCTGCTGATTGCGGCCAATAGCTGCCTACCTTTTGATGCTTATTCAAATAGCAAAAAATTTACCACGGACGATTGCAGGAATCTGGCAATGCAAATAAAAAATGCGGTCAAAGATTTTAAAAAAATCAAAACCGTTGTGATAAATATTTATTCACCAGAGCAAAAAGATTTTGCTCGTTATGAATTCGCCAATGATGGCAAATCAAGCTCTGAAGAAATTTTCTTAACCGGCCTCAGTCTTTTTATTTCTGAGCTAATTTCAGCGGGGAAAGATGTGGTTTTTGTGATTAGCGCTCCAAAACTGCCCTACGATCCAAAGGCCTGCGTAGCAAGATTATTCCACAAAGAGCCCTCTTCAAAATGTAAGATTGATAGAGCTACGGTTTTGGAGCGCGAACATGCTTATCGCAAAATAATGCTGGAGATAAAAAAGAGAAATCCTCGTCTAAAAGTTTTTGATAGTGCCCAAGTTTTTTGCGACGAAGATTGCTGTTACGGCAAAGATGCCAAAAATATTTTATATTGGGACACTCATCATTTAAACATTCCAGGCAGTGCCAAGCTGCTCAATGCTCTTATAAAATCCGGTTTCTTGCACATTCAAAACTAGACAGATTTTTAATGACGAACCTGGGTTTAATTTATTCGCCAAACACTCGCTGATAAAATTCACTCACCACCATCTTTTCGTCATCAATCACCTTGTTCAAAAAGCTGAGAGTGAACGCGGTTTTCACGGATCCAAAAATCTCAATATTCCTTCCCCAGGAAATCAAAGTGCGCAAAGAAATCAGCGTAGAAATATCGCCATTCTTAAATGCCTCGCGCGTGAGATTGCCCATGTGCACCATCATTTTAGCGGTTTGCTGGTGAGCCTTAGAATTAAGAAAGGGAAGTTTTTTTAGAAGAATTTCTAGCTCGTGTTTTTCATCCAAATAATTCAGTGCAGCGACAATATTCCAGCGATCCATTTGCGCCTGATTGATCAAATTTGTGCCGTGATAAATTCCTAAATCATCCCCAGCGCCGAGAGTGTTAGATGTTGCGAATAGGCGAAAATGCTGGTGCGGCGTGATGATTTCATTTTCTTCAAGCAGCGCAAATTTCCCTTCTTCCTCGAGCAATCTTTGAATCACAAAAGAAACATCTGTTTTAATCGCATCGTATTCATCCAGCACCAGCGTGATTCCGCGACGCAGCACAAAAGGAATGATCCCTTCTTTAAATTCAGTAACTTGCTTGTCGCCACTCAATTTAATCACATCTTTTCCAACCAAATCTAAACGAGTAATTTGCGAATCAAAATTAATGCGCAAGCAAGGCCAATTCAGGCGCGCAGCCACTTGTTCGATGTGGGTAGATTTGCCAGTTCCATGCATTCCTTGAATCAAAACGCGGCTATTAAAAGCGAATCCAGCGAGAATCGCGAGCGTAGTTTTTGGATCGAAAATATAATTCTCGTCAATCGCCGGAACAAATTCTGATCTTTCCACGAAGCCTTTAACTTCAAAGTTGCAAGCCACTCCAAAAATTTTTTTGCAGTCGATTTTTTTCATCTTGTTTTTGTTTACTTGAATGTTGTCGCCCCACAACAAATGCGGGGTGACAATCGGGGTATTACTTCTTTTTGTGAGTTTTTTTAGAAAAAGTTTTTTCTTTTCTATCTTCAAATGGATTTTCGCTTTTGCGTAAAACCAAGCGAATTGGCGTTAGATTCAAATTGAAATATTCGCGCAGATGATTGGTTAAATAGCGCTGATACGAGCCTTCCAGGGGTTTGATGTGATTGGTAAAAACGGCAAAAGTTGGCGGACGTTTTTTTATCTGCGTTGTATATTTTAACTTAATCGCATTGCCGCGGTGAAGTTTCGTAGCATGGTTTGCGGCCGCTGTTTTCAACCACTCAATTAGTTTTGTAGTTGGGATATAAGTTTGCCATTGCTCGTAAGTTTGTAGAGCAAAGTCCAAAGATTTCTCAACATTATAGCCCGTTTGGCCAGACGTAGCAAGGATCGCCGCACCATCAATTTCCGGGAAGATCGCCATGATTCTTTGACGCACATCGCGCATAAAAATTTCTTTATCTCCTTTAACCGTGTCGATTTTATTGATCGCAAAAACCAATCCGCGCCCCTCTTTTAAAATCTCGCCGGCTAGTGCCACATCTTGGTGATCAAGCAATGAATTGCTGTCGATCAATAAAATTACAACTTGCGCAAAACGCAGCGCACGAAAGCTATCAAGGCTTGAGAGCTTATCTAATTTTTCCGTGATGTTAGCTTTTTTTCTGATTCCGGCGGTGTCGATGAGGCGAAGTTTTTTGCCTTTAAATTCGTAATTTAGCGCGATTGCGTCGCGGGTGATGCCAGCTTCCGGGCCGGTGATTAAGCGGTCTTGTCCTAAAATTTTATTAAGAAAAGTTGACTTGCCGGCATTCGGCCTGCCGATGATTGCGATTTGCAAATCGCTCGATTCAACCTCTTCAAAAACTTCCGAATAAGCTTCAATTTCTGGTGCGATTTTATCGTAAAGCTCGCCGAAGCCCAACTTGTGCTCAGCCGAGATAGCCGTTGGCTCGCCGAAGCCGAGCTTGTAATATTCTCCATCAAAAACCTTCTCGCCGTGATTCTCGCATTTATTGGCGATAAGTATGGTTTTTTTGCCGAGTTTACGAAGCCACTGCGCGAAGTGAAAATCGCTGTTGGTAATGCCTTCTTTTGAATCAACCACGAACAAGCAAAGATCAGCGTCGGAAACCGCAACTTCGGTTTGTTCGACCATTCTTTTTTCGAGCGATTTTTCGGAGATTTTATTTTCAAGACCCGCGGTGTCGATAATAACAAATTCAAGCGGCCCAAGTTTTCCTTTCGCCTCTTTGCGATCGCGAGTAACGCCGGGAGTGTCGTCGGTGAGAGCGATAGATCTGCCAACTAACTTGTTAAACAGCGTTGATTTTCCGACATTCGGACGGCCGATGATTGCGATTTTAAACATTGTTTCTCGTTACGTTAATTTGTCGCCCCGCACTTGTTGCGGAGGTCATGCAATAGCAATGAGTTAGAATTGACCCCGCAACAAATGCGGGGTGACAAATACTAGAACTCACTCTGTTTTTTTATCGATTTTAAAAATTTTTCTTCGTCGATCTCGCCGAGAATTTCTTGCATCGAAGTTACGCCGAATTCTTTAATGCCGCAAGGGATGATATTGTCAAAGCCCGCCAGATCTGGGCTTATGTTGATGGCGATGCCGTGATAGCTCACCCATTTTTTTAGTTTAATTCCGAGTGCGGCGATTTTTTTTTCGCCATTATTTTTGTCGGTAACCCAAATTCCGACGCGACCTTTTTTGATCTCGCCCTTAATTCCAAAATCAGCTAAAACCTTAATCACCCAATTTTCCAAAAACTCGACAAAGCGCGAGATATCTGGCTTCTCGGGTGCAAAGAATTTTTTCAAATCGAGCATCACGTAAATAATTTTCATGCCCGGACAATGGTAAGTATATTTCCCGCCGCGGTTAGTTTTAAAAATTGGAATATCGGTTTTAGCCAATAAATCCGCATCCTGAGCGCTAACCCCCGCAGTGTAAACTGGGTGATGCTCCAAAATCCAAATCAGCTCAGGGGCGGTTCCGGCAATAATTTCTTCAACGCGTTTTTGCATAAAATCCAGCGCATCTTCAAAATGCACTAGCTCTTTGCTGACGCGCCACTCAACATCGGGGGACATTTAAAATAAATTTTATGATCGGGAAATTACGCGGTTTTATTGACTCAATCTCTGATGACAAGTGCGTGATCGACGTTGCTGGCGTTGGTTACGTAGTTTTTTTGTCGCATAAAACCGCAGCATTTTTGCGCCAATTTCCGCGTGAAAAAGAAATTTCTTTAATCATCGAAACCCTTGTCAAAGAAGACGCCATCGAGCTTTACGGATTTTTTTCTGAAGTAGAAAAAATCTGGTTTTTAGAGCTAACAAAAGTGCAAGGCGTCGGCGCAAAAATGGGCCAAAAAATCTTGAGCGCCTTAACAATCGAAGATCTCGCGAAGGCTTTAATTTCTTCCGACATTAAAACATTTTCGCAAATTTCTGGCATCGGCCCGAAACTCGCCAGTCGCCTAACTACAGAGTTGAAAGATAGTCCAAAAAAACTCGGAATTGAATATTCTGCTCCGCTAAATTCACAAAAAATCCCTGATAATCAAATTGCCTCCGACGCTCTTTCTGCTCTAGAAAATCTTGGCTACAAAAAGCACAATATTTTGCAGGTAATAAATTTCTTACTCGAAGAAAATTCAAAAATCACTTTGGAAAATTTAATTACCTCTTCTCTGAGAGAGTTAAGTAAAAATAAGTTTTAAAATTATGGACCCCGCAACAAGTGCGGGGTGACAAGTTGAAGTGCGGAGTGACAAGTTGAAGTGTGGGGTAACAAGTTGAAGTGCGGAGTGACAAGTTGAGAGTGAAGCGCTTCAAGTTGTCACCCCGCACTTGTTGCGGGGTCCATTCACTCCCAACTTGTCACCCCACACTCCCAACTTGTCACCCCACACTCCCAACTTGTCACTCCGCACTCCCAACTTGTCACCCCGCACTTGTTGCGGGGTCTATTAGCAAAATAAAAATGACTAAAAACGAAGCCATCACCCCCGTCAAACAACAAGAAGACCGCAACGAAAACATTTTGCGGCCTAGTTTTTTGCGTGATTTTTTAGGCCAGGAAAAACTCAAAGAAAATTTAGAAATCTTCATTCGCGCCGCAAAAAATCGTGGCGATGTTTTAGATCACGTTTTGTTTTACGGCCCTCCTGGCCTTGGCAAGACAACGCTCGCGCAAATTGTTGCGCATGAAATGGGTGTTGGGTTCAAAGGAACGGCGGGGCCGGTGATTTCAAAATCTGGAGATCTCGCGGCGCTTCTCACCAACTTGCAAGAAGGCGATATTTTCTTCATCGACGAGATCCACCGCATTAATAAAAATGTTGAAGAAGTGCTCTATTCCGCGATGGAAGACTTTAAGCTCGACATCATTATCGGCGAGGGTCCGGCGGCACGAGCGATTAAAATTGATCTGCCAAAATTTACTTTAGTTGGCGCAACAACGCGCATTGGTTTGATTGCAAATCCGCTCAAAGATCGCTTCGGAATTCCGCTTAGAATTAATTTTTACAGCGATGCTGAGCTTCAGCAAATTGTCTTGCGCGACGCAAAAATTTTAGAAATTGAAATCGATAAAAACGCCGCCGCAGAAATCGCCAAAAGATCGCGCGGAACCCCGCGAATCGCGATTCGCCTGCTTAAGCGTGTGCGCGACTTTGCTTCGGCAGAAAACCAAAAATTAGTCACCCACGAAATCGCCGACTTTTCTTTGGGCCGCCTAGAAATCGACAGCATCGGCCTTGACTCGTCCGACCGTCGCTACCTAAGGTTTATCGCTGAAAATTACCGCGGCGGCCCAGTCGGAATCGACACCATCGCCTCGGCGCTTTCGGAAGAAAGAGATTCTGTCGAAGACACAATCGAGCCATTTTTAATCCAAAAAGGCTTCGTCGAAAAAACGCCGAGAGGCCGTATTTTAACGGAATTGGCGTGGAAACATTTAGGGCTTAAAATATAAAATATCGTCGGAATGTTGATTGCGGGAAGCTGAAATCGATCTAATTGTATTTGTGAATTCCTATTAAATTTTAAGTTAAAAAAATGTCGGGAAAAGAAATTATCGAGAAGTTTATCAGGGAACTCGAGGAAGAAAGCGAAATTTATAATAAATTCTCTAAAGAAGTGGTTAAAAGCGACGGGAAATCTGTTAATCAAAAATTTCTAGAAGGATGTGATAGTGGCGATAGGAATAATAGAATTCTTGCCCTGTTCCCAGGCGATGAAGTGAGAGAAACTGCGGATAGACTCTTATTCGCTTTTCCTCGAAAAAAATTTGAATTGATAAAAGCCGCTCTTGAAACCAGGGCGAAAAAGGCATTACTAACGGAGGATGAGGCGAATGGCGCTCTCGAAACAGTGAGAAATGCACTCAAATTAGATGAGCATTCATTTGGCTTTTTTGACGAAACTATAAATGGTATAAATCTAGAAGCCGTTGTTTTAAAAAAAGATTTTCCAGAATTAACAGAAGCGGAATTCTCTGGCATGAAAAATGAAGATATTATTGCTTCTTCTTGGACCTATGAAGGCCCTGGTCAAAATGGATTGACAGAGGATAAATCCTCCGACATGTACCTGGTTAAAAGGGGCGACAAGATTTATATTTTTTGTCAGAAGAAAGATGAGGAGTACGAGTGCAAAGAGGTAAAAAATGCTGGGGAAGTTGCTGCCGCAGTTCAGGAGATTAAGCCGGATAAACAGGGCAATGAATATCTTGATACTCCAAATCAAATCAAAAAAGGCAGATTAGTTAAGGTTGGCGAGACGAGGAGAGTCCTGGTCGCACATCCCAATTTGGATGACACGAAATTAAAAGATCTTTTGGCCAAACTAGAAGGCAAAGACGCCATAGATGATCCCGACAAGAGTCTTCTGCTTATGATTTCTGAGGTATTTATTGCCAACAATGGAATGTCGGAACTTTTTCAGCGTCCGTTGAGTTTGGAAGAAACAACAGATTTTCTTAGATTTTTAACGAAAGGTATTGGTTCGATGAAGAATCCAACTTTCGCCGCGCGCATCATTTTGTGTGATCAAGAAAAATTGAATAGGATCAAAACCGCTTTTGGCGTGGCTAACTCGTTTGCTTCTGAATTTTTTCAAGGAAGTCAGCACGTGCAGTACACGAAAGATAAATTTATCACGTCGGGGCCCGACACAAAATTCTCTGAAGTCCCTGCCAAGGAAGGAGAGTCAGAAAAGGAAGCGGCTAAAAAAACAAGAGAAGATGGCAATGCTAAGCGTGAAGCATTAAAGCAAGAAATTCTGAGCGGAAATAAAGCCTGTTTATACAGTTCGGGTGCTCATCATATTGGTTTGGTATTTGGGGGTGTTAAGGATGGAAAGCGCCAAATCTACATTCAAGATTCAACAGAAGGTAAAACACAAGACATTGCAAAAAACTACGCGACAGCGATAAAGCAATTTTACACAGAGAAATATGACATTATAAAAACAGTCCAGAAAAAAGACGCAGAACAGATGTTTGCCGGTCTAAACGGTCTTGGTATAGAAAACCAGTGTCGATATTCCGCGATAATTTTTTCAGAAAGGGTTTTGGCCGAAGTTAAAGAGGGAAGACCTCCAGAGAAGCTTTCGATAAAATATGGACAAGCAGATTTCGAACGTAAATTCGCCGAATGGTTTGATAAAAGTCAACTCGGTCAAGAAATTTCTGGCCCAAAAAAAAGCCCCGCCCCCGAGGTCGAGAAGTCAAAATCTGAGTTCGTTACACTTGAATACAAAGGTAAAGCAGGTTCCAAAGCAAAGATTGCACAGTTGACGAGAGAGCAAATCTTGGGGGGGGTTTACTCAGATCACTTGCCACAAGTTTTTGATATCAAGCTTACGGCGCCAAAAGAAGCTGATGAAGCTTCGGCAAAGGAATCGAATATAAAGATTCTTTCCTGGAATGTTTTGGGGCAATGTCGTCAGGAATCTACGGCTACAGTATCGGGTCGTGATATTGTAAATCATGCAAATAATCCATGGAATCATGAAGAGAGCGAACAAGTTTTTAAAGACAGAAGAATTAAGCAGAATAATTTTATTAAGACGAATTTCGCGGATAAAGGCGCAGATATAATCTGTCTGCAAGAATATACTGTTATTAACGATGCAGCAGCCTCCGAAAAACTTTGTGAAGAGCTCAAGACTAAGTTAGGAGGCGAGTGGAATTATAAGTTTTCGAGGGAGGCGGGGAAGAAAAAATTAAACGTTACATTCTACAATGGCGCTAAGCTTAAAGTTGTTGGCGAAGCTGTGCTTGGGTTAAACACTAATGATACGGGAAAACCATTTAACTGCGCTACAGAACTTACATTTAAGCGCGATAAGCAGGAATTTATCGTCTCCAACGTTCATTCTGCTGCATATGGGGAAAATAAGAAGGTTGAGGAATATTTGTCTGAGTCCCAAAAGAAAAACTTGCCATTTTTTGCGGTCGGCGATTTTAACGGAGATGCGAATAGTTTTGATAAAACTCATCGGCCATTCGCGCCAAATGGGGCAACTAATTTTGATGCCCCTCTAGTTGGGGGGATTTATGATAGAAGGGATGGCGCAGAAATGGTGGTGCAGAATAAGTGCTACGATATGGCTTTTGCTGTTTTGCCGACGGGATTTAAAGCTAAAGTGAAATGCGTTGGAAGGGTCTTCAATGAAGGGTTACAATCAATCGGTGACAGTGAGAGACTTTCCTCCTTTGGCGCCCCAACCCCCACCAAAACCGTCGTCAAAGTCAAGCAGTCGAAGCCTTCAATCGGAAGAGCGCTAACAATCAACCCAGAAGATTGGTCGAAGAAATATGGGCACATTCCTAGAGAAAAAAATAGCTTAACAGATTCTCTCGCAAAGACTCTTGTGGAAAATATTACAACGACAGCGCAAGCCGAGATGGTGCTTCGCGCTGTTCAGGCAAGTGTCCAGCGTCTTGAAGATAAAAAAAGCGAGGATGCTGCGACTCTGTTGTGGATTGCTTTTAAAAAAGCCGGGGTTTCTTCAGCGGTTCAGGAAATTTTTTTCGAAGTAGAGAGCGATTCCAAAAAAACATCATTTAAAAAGGAATCTTTCAAAGACGAAGAACCGAATGCCGATGCGCTTACTAACGTTTCGCATCTTGTGGCGCGGCACTTGGAACTTGTCGATCCTCATAAAAATCTCGCAAAGAAATTAATTAAATATCAGCTGCAAGAGATTGGGAAGATTAAGGAAGGGGTTACCGAGGAAGAGAAAGCACAAAACTCAGCAGACAAAGCTTACAAGATAAAAACACTCAGAAATCTAGCGGTCTATTTGGGCGCTAGTGGTGAGTCAGAGAAATTAGCTATTGGCGATCGGCACGAAGATTCTTCAGAATTTGTGAATCTGCTTCTTGATGCTTTGTACGAAACTCCGCCATTTAGGCTGGAGAAGACAAGTTCTGCTGTTGAAAATGGTGCCATTTGCTCGGTAAAAAATAATCCGGCTAATACTCTTCAAACCGAGTTGCCAAAGGCTACAATTCGTGATAGTGGTGAAAAGGAATTTGAGGCAACTACTTTTGGGAAAACAATCGCGGCTTATCAAGAAGCTGAAATTTTGGGCAAAGATCTTAGTGAAGAGGTATATAGAGCAGAGGTAAACAGGAGATTTACTAGGTTGAGAGCAGAGAATGAATTGAGCGAATTTGATGTTTTTGATACTTACTACGAATCAGAAGTTGGAAGAGGGGGTTTGGGGGAATATCTGACATCGGCTTATGTTGCATTTGATACGACAGAAGGCAAAAAGAAATTTAAAACTAAAAGTCAATTCAAGGTTTTTGTTAGGGACGATGTCAGCGAAATAGTTGTTAGTACCAAGCGTTTTGCTTTCACGGAAGAGGGTGAAAGGCATAAGCTTCGGAATGAAGTAACT
The DNA here is from genome assembly GCA_945871805.1 of Rhizobium sp. Q54. Taxonomy (GTDB): domain Bacteria; phylum Pseudomonadota; class Alphaproteobacteria; order Rickettsiales; family UBA1997; genus UBA2645. The sequence goes on from CAMBXE010000002.1 coordinate 10,700, forward strand.
CTAAATCCGATTACTTTATCAATAGATGGCGATACTAAGGGCGAGACCAAAATTTTTGAACCCACTTCTATCATTCAACACATGGGAGATCTGGATGGTGGGCATTATATTTCTTATATTAAAGAGGGGGATAACAAATGGTATTGTTACAACGATGAAGAAAGATCTGGTCCGATTGAAGAAGGTGCCTTAGCTCAAGCTCAGAAAGATTCCTACATAGTTAAATATTCAGTTGTAGGAACTCCGTTGCCAGAAGCGCAAGCTGGAGCCAGAAACCTTACTGGCAATATGTGTTGGGCTAATGCCGCCGCAGCTTTGACGGCATCTTGCTCGTCTCTTCTGGGGGAGAAGATTGTTCTTACTTCAGAAGAGCAAAGTATATTGGATGGTGATTTTGCGAGAGAGTCGAGTAGTCCAAGACAGGTGTCGAGAGATTTGCTTTGGCTAAGTTCGCATATTAAGACAGTGATCAATCCAGAAACTTTCAGTGATCACGGCTTATCAGAGGAAGAGACAGATATCTTAAGATCCGAGCAAGAATATTTTTTGCAAAACATTAAAAATCCAAAAGCTTATTACGATTTTCAAACTTTAAATTTTGCTATCAATGCCGATGTTGAAAGTATAAGAAATATTGAGCTTGTTGAGTACGATGCTCAACCCACTCATGAAGAAAATTTAAATCGGGGGATAGCTCGTCTTTTTGAGGATTCATTAAATCTTCGTGGATTAGCTATCCCGATGCGTCCGGTTTCTGATTTGGACGGAACCCCCAAGGCTAGGGACCATTTTACAGGTCTTTATGTTACAAAAAACGAGGAGGGCTCTTTCGGCGCGTTTTACATAGACCCGACTGGTGAAGGGCGGGTCACAGATATTCCTAAATATATTATGGATAAGCTGGAGGCCTTAAGCATTGATCGCGATAATATCGAGCTGACCACCAATAAAATACAGCATTGCACAGAATCAAGGGTGGACGAGGTTGATATTGATGGAGTGAAGCTGTTTCTTAAAACTGATGGAAGCCCAACCAACGTACATTGCGGCGCTTTTATTGCAGATATTTTGTCAGGATTGATCACCGGAGAGAAATCGATTCAGGACGGCAGGATTAAATCAAAAACAGAATCAGGTGAAGAGGGTGCTTGGCAAGATTTGCTAGATTTAGATCAAACAGAATCTGACGAAGAGGGAAAGAGAATTAGAAGAGTTCACCAAGTATTGTTAGAGGGCGCTCCCGAGATCGTCATCGACGAATCATCAGTGTTGAGAAGGCCTAAAGGAGGCCGTGGAGGATCAGACTCGGGGGTCGATTCAGATCCTGAAGGTGACGAGGAAAGTTTAGATGGATCGGAAGGGAAATTGTCTAAAGAGATCGAGATCGAAGGAATGAAGGTCAGCAAAGATAAAAAAACGATTACGCTAAGTTTCAAAGACAGCAAAGGCGATAAGGCTGCCCCGATTACAATCGATGTGAAAGAAAACAAATTTCTCAAAGTTGGCGATACCTCTTCCGGCGAGCCTCGGGTAGAAATTAAGAGCAAAGATTTCAGAAAAGAGCTAATGAAATATTATCTTAGCGGCCCAGGAAAAAACGAGGAGGCGAGAACTAAGTACGAAGCGCCGGAAGAAAAGGTGGATGTGGTTGGTAAGGATGTCCTCGAAGTTTTAAATATTTACCGAGCAGTGCCAAGCACCTCCATCGCCGCAAGATCGGCTTCTAAAGTAATCGTCGGCGACCTTATCAGAGGTCGTTAAGAATGAGTAAAAAAACCTCCTCACAATCACCGGCTCGGTAAGTGCCTCACCTTCCAACGTCATCCCCGCGCAGGCGGGGATCACGAGCGGCGCACTCGAAGTAAATGATTTATCTTCCAAATCCCCGCCTGTCTAGATCCCCGCCTGCGCGGGGATGGTGCGATAGTTTTTCTGGCAATGTTTTTAACCCAGATCTGTCTTGTAAGCCAAACGCAATCCACTCAAGACTCCGACCCTCCCGCCGCCTCGCTTCTCGCAATGATGAACTCGAGTAAACTTCTGCAAAAACCTCGACGGGCGCCGAAGAAACAAAAGATAAAAAATTTGTGAATTACAAAAAAGATTTTTAGAGCTCTAAACTCAAGCGCCTCAAGCTACCTATCCCCTCATCAACAAATCAAAAATCGTGAGTAAATTCGCAGCTGAACCCAAGGTGGGTCAAATCTCTGGAACTATCCTAGAACAAATCGTCACTCAACTAAGAGGCAAAGCGGGAAAGGGCTGGGATTCGAAATGAAAAAAATCCTCCTCGTAATCACCGGTTCGGTTGCGGCCTACAAGTCGATGGATTTGCTGCGTTTGCTGAAGAAAAAATCTTACGACGTCACCTGCATTTTAACCGAATCGGCGCAGCAATTTATTACGCCGCTTTTGGTTTCGAGCCTGTCGGGAAATAAAACACACACCGAGATTTTTTCGGATGAGGATGCCAGCGGAATCTCTCACATCCAGCTCTCGCGCCAGGCAGACTTGATTGTTGTTGCGCCGGCGACGGCGGATTTTATTGCAAAATTGGCGAATGGCTACGCTTCAGATTTGGCTTCTTCGGTGATTTTGGCGGCGAATAAAAAAATCATTCTAGCGCCTGCAATGAATGAGAAAATGTGGGACAATTTACAGACTCAGAAAAATTTGCAGACGCTCGTTGAGTCAGGCGTGGCGGTGGTTGATCCTGAGGCAGATATTCTTGCTTGCGGCGAACTTGGTGTTGGAAAAATGGCCGCGCCGGAAAAAATCTGCGAAAAAATTTGTGATTTTTTTGCCAATCAAAACCGCCTGAAGGGCCGGCGAATCTTGATTACGGGCGGCTCTACGATTGAACCAATCGACCCGGTGCGCTTCATTGGCAATCATTCTTCCGGCAAGCAAGCAATTGAAATCGCCAAAGTTCTAAACGAGATGGGAGCAGATGTAACGCTGGTTGCGGGCAATATTCGTGAGACAATTTTTTTGCCGAAAGAAAAAATAATTCGCGTAAAAACTGCGGAAGAAATGTTTGAAGTGGTGAAGGGCAATCTCGCAAAAACCCAAGTATTTATTGGCTGTGCAGCGGTTGCCGATTTTAAAGTAAAAAATTTCTCGGCTCAGAAAATTAAAAAAAATTCAGAAAAAAATCTGACAATCGAGCTCGAAAAAAATCCGGATATTTTGGAGTTTGTCGGCAATTCTAAAAACCGCCCAGAGCTTGTAATTGGCTTTGCTGCCGAAGATTTAGATCTTGAAAAATACGCGCGCGAAAAATTGGTAAAGAAGAACTGCGATTTGATTGTCGCCAACGACATTGAAGCGGGAGAAATTTTTGGTTCGAGTAAGACGAAGGCAATGTTTGTCGGTAAAAATAAAAGCGAAAATTTGGGGGAAATTTCCAAGTCTGAATTAGCAAAGTTGCTCGCAGAAAAGATTTTGAGCACGGTGCTCAAAATTACATTCTAGCTAGCATTGGCGAGGATTTAACTTTTTAAAAAGGTGAATTTCGAAATGCTCAACGAATTAATCTTTTCGCTGGTTCAAAGGATTAATCTTTTCGCTGGTTGAGCGAAGTCGAAACCAAGAAAAGATTTGCGCCAAACTTTTCTAGGTTTCGACTTCGCTCAACCAGCGAAAGTCCGCTCAACCAGCGAAAGTTTTACTTAAGCGAGCAATTCTTTCGGATCAAAAACAAACACAAACCAATGCAAAATAACGACTGGCAAAATTTTATTTACTTCGCGCTGATTTTGGTTTTGCTCGTTAGTAGCGTGGCTTCGCGGCGCGATTTGGATTTTAGAAAAATTTTAAAATATCTCGCGGCTTGGGCGGGAATTGGGTTTGTTGTTGTTGCGCTTTACGCTTACCGTTTCGAATTTTCTGATTTTAAAAATCGCATTTTAGGTGAGGTGAATCCTTCACTAGCGCAGGTTGGAAAGTCGGGAGAGTTAATCGTTAATCTTTCGCAAGACGGGCATTTTTATTTGAATGTGAAGATCAACGGAGTCCCTGTTCGCTTCATGATTGACACCGGCGCGAGCGACATTGTGCTCAATCTCGACGAGGCGAAAAGAATCGGAATCGACGTGAATAAATTACGCTTCAACAGAACTTACCAAACCGCTAACGGCAAGTCTTTCGGGGCTTCTGTTGTGCTGGATAAAATTACAATTGCTGACGTGATTTTTCGTGACGTAGCTGCTTCGGTGAATAGCGCGGAAATGGGAACTTCTTTACTTGGAATGAGTTTTTTGCGGCAATTTAGAAAATACGAATTTTACCAAGACAGGCTGCTGCTAACTATTTAACCACCAATTTTGTATTGTTGAATGCGCAGAGTAATCCGTCGGAAAGGCGAAGGGTGAATTGCCTTGCCACCGTGCGCACAACGACGTAGCCGTCGCGAATGATGTAAGTCAAAGCTTGCTCCATTCCGAATGAATCAACCACACTGATTGTTGGAATTACCAGGTTGTCATTGGCGAATTGAAAATTGGTTTCAGAGCCATTGTCGTAAATTTTTACCGGCATGATATTGTCAGATTTTCCAGCGAGACTGTAGTCAAAATTCAAATCTGAACCTTCGGGATTTCGCCCAATTATTCCAAGATCGGCACCAACATTGGCGAGAGGAGTTGGGGTTAATATTGTTGGCGGCGCTGGTGGAGTGTTAAGATTCGGAGCGGCAGGGCGAACTTTCGCTGCAATATTAGGAACGGCTAATTGCGGTGGAATCGGCATAGGTTGGCCAATTTGCGGATAAAAAAATCGCACCGTGTAAACCAAATCTTCGTCGGCTTTGCCGGTAAATTCATCAGATCTGATGTCGAAATGGTAAGTGCGTTTGTTGGTAATAATCGTCATGTTGGTGTGGGCGGCGATTTCGAGTGGGCGCACGAAAAGTCTGTGTCCGGAAGGGGTTAGGCGCCAAGCAAATGCTTCGCCAATCGAGATCATTTCAATTTCTTCGTCGTCAGAAAATTCGATGAAAGATTGGTAATTGTAGTAGAATTTTAATTCGTAAACTTCGTTTGGATTGTAGACGAGAGTGCGGATGCGCGAATCGGTGGTGATCGGAGTTTGGGCGTAAGCGAGCGAGGAAAAGAAGAGGCAAAAAACTAAACTATCTCGCAAAAATTTTTTCATTCTTAGTAAGAAAATACTTCCTCCGCAATCATGTATTTACTGACCTGAAAGCCTAGGGGATTGATGAGTCTTTCTTCCATTGTCAAGTTCATTTCTGGAGCGAAGTAGAAGCCCATGGTGATGATTTCATCCTTGGTTTCGACGGAAGATTCTTTCTTAGTGATTTGTCGAGCGAGGCGAATTTGCACGGTGTTATTGTCGAGGGGCTGCACAGATTTTATTCTAACATCAATTTGTGAATCAGCGCCGAGCTCTCTGGCGTTAATGCGATTACGGTAATCGCCGTAAATTCCCGGAGTTGAGAAAAGGCGAACTTTTTCAATATCTTGTTTGTAGGTTTTTGGATCGTAGCCGCTGTTGATGTGGATGAATTGGTTAATGAAATATTTGCGAATCATTTGGTCGCCGGTGAAATTTTCTGCGGTTAACTGATTAACGATCGTCGCGACTCCGGTTTTTTGTTCGACTTCAATGACGTAAGGTTCAATCGATTTTGAAGACATTACATTCTTCACAAAAATCACCGCGATGGCGACAGAAAACATCGAAACCAAAGTGAAGAGAAGCAAAATATTTCTTTGCACCGTCACGATTTGATAGCGGTTCGAGTACCAACTTTTAATTTTTAATTTTGTTTTTTTACTGTCGGACATTACTTGAAAATGCAGGGCGAAATACGGGGCGAAATACAGGTTGAAATACGGGTTGAAATACAAGCCCCACGGCCTGCGCGCGAAAAAAAATTTTCGCGAACCTAAGATGGCTTGATTAATATTCAAGCCGTCTTAACCAGCGCGCGGAATCGCAATCCGCGCGGCTTCAGACAATGATTCAACAATAAATTTTACTCACTTGGACATCCCCCTTTCGCAAAGAATTGAACAGTTGAATTGGTTGCTAATTTCGCTGATCACCACTCTCGCCTTCACCGGATTTTTAATGCTTTATTCCGCTGGTGGTGGCTCGTTTTATCCGTGGCTGATCAGGCAACTTACTTTTTTTTGCATCTTTTTTCCGCTGATGATTTTTATCGCGGTGACCGACATCAGAGTTTGGTTTCGCGCCTCTTATCTTTTTTACGCGGTCGCACTGACGCTGATAATTATCGTCGACATAATGGGCCACAGCGCCATGGGTGCGACGAGGTGGTTTCGTATCGGGTCGCTAACAATTCAGCCGTCAGAAATCATGAAAGTGTGCCTGGTTCTTGCCCTTGCGCGCTATTTCTACAACACCGAAGCGAAAAATATCGGCAGCATAAAATTCGTAATTATGCCCTTACTGATGATTGCACTTCCGGCAGTTTTTATTTTTCACCAGCCAGATTTAGGCACGGCGATAATTTTGATTTTAGTTGGCGTATCGGTTTTATTTTTAGCTGGGGTAAGAATTTGGAAGTTCGTTTTAGTCGGCGTTTCAGCCTTAACTTTTTTGCCAGTCGCCTGGAATTTTTTGCTCTACGATTACCAGAAAAAACGCATTCTGACTTTTTTGAATCCTAACGAAGATCCTCTTGGCAGCGGTTACAACATCATTCAATCCAAGATCGCTATTGGCTCTGGAGGCGTGTTCGGCAAGGGCTATTTGAATGGCACACAAGGTCAGCTCAATTTTTTGCCAGAGAAGCAAACTGATTTTATTTTTACGATGCTTTCCGAAGAGCTCGGTTTCGCCGGCAGTGTTTTTACAATCGCGATTTATTGCGCGATCATTTTCATTTGCGCCAAAATCGCGATGAAATCGAAACATCAATTCGGGCGTTTAGTGACGGTCGGCGTGGCGAATATTTTTTTCGTTCACATGTTTATAAATATGGGAATGGTGACGGGAGTCCTTCCTGTTGTAGGCGCTCCACTTCCTTTTGTTTCCTACGGCGGCACAATCATGGCCTCAATGATGATCGGATTTGGCTTGGTTCTTAATGCTGATTTGTATCACGCAGCTTCGTTGAACAGCAGAGCCTAAAACTTTCGTTTTTTGGAAAGTTCGTCATTGCGAGCGTAGCGTGGCAATCCAGTTCGCGTCGAGATGGATTGCCACGCTACGCTCGCAATGACGAACTTAAACCCAGATCCGTCATTAGAATCACGTCATTATCTCTACTAACCCTTAATTCTATTAACCTCGTTCTTTGCTCCTCTCCGTCAGCGTATGCAGGCTACGCTTCCGGTGCGGTGCTCGCCCGAGGTTAATAGAATCAAGGCTTAGCGAGATACTGTCGCAATTCTAATGACGGATCTGGGTTAAAATGAGAGAGCGCTGCGCTAGTTACTCCACCTCCTCACTCACCACAAATTCTTCCAGCATTTTCATCTCTGCGGCTTTTTTTCCTTCGATCCCAAGTTCCGAAATATTTTTACCAATCGCCGTCGCGCGATTGAGATTTTTTGCCAGTTTGTTATAGCCGATCAGGGCTTTATTCATCGATCTTCCCAGCTCACTCGATTCCTTCACGATCATCACCAGTGCATCCAGAAGTTTGCGCATTTCCACTTTTAGAATTTCGATATTTTTCTCCTGCTTAACGCGATCAACGACGAATTTTACGTTGGATAAAAGATGCATTAAAACAACCGGCGTGGCGACAATTATTCCAGCTTCAAAAGCATTTTGTTCGAAAGTGCTGTCGGCTTTTTTTAACACTTCGAGCATCTGCTCAGTTTGTAAAAACATCACCAGAAAAATTTTGTAATCGGATGAATTTTTGGTGCGCAATTCATCGAAGAGAAAATTGGCGTAATCCTTGCGCTTCAAGTCTTCAAGGTGTCGTCGAAATTTGGTTTTAATCTTGCCTAAAATCTCTTTTTTCTCTTCGTCATTTTGCGCTTCGGCAAGCTCTAAAAAGTGCGGAGAAGACTTGCTGTCGATGACGATAATTTGATTGTCGGGCAAAAATAAAATTGCGTCGGGACGCTTTGCTTCAGTGCCCAAATTCGATCCAAAATGTGACTGCAAAATGTAGTCGCCAACTGAAGTGAGTGTTTCTTTTTCGAGAAGATTCGAGCTCTTCAAAATATTTTCCAAAGTGATTTCGGCCGTGCGCCCAGCGCCTCCGGGGCTAAGCAACGCATTTTTAGTTTTGTTAATTTCGGCAGAAGATTTTTTTACTTCTTCATCAAGCGCGTGAAGTTTTGCGGTGACGCTTTCAAAAGTTTTAAATAAATTTTCGTTAAAAATATTTTGCTGCTCGCTGTTTTTGCCGCGCAAATTTTCTGAAAGCTGCAGCAATTCTTTTTCTTTTTCGTTGCGTAAAAAATTTATTTCATTTTCAGCGCGATCAAGCTGGCCGCGACTTAGTGACGATTTCTGTTTTTCTTGTGCTAAAAAATAAAGAGAGACGAAGAGGGCAAAAAAAGAGATTAGAGCTAGGGCTGTCAACATTGTATTTCGAAAATCGGTTACTAGGTTTTGGGCGAATTTTATTTTCTCCAATCATGACGCAACAACAGCAACCGCAACCACAAATTTTTCACGCTTTGCCTTTGCGCGATGTGGTAATTTTTCCGCAGATGACGACAACAATTTTGGTTGGTCGTGAGAAGTCAGTGAACTCGATTGAAGACGCTAGGCGCCTAGGTTTACCGGTTTTAGCAGTTACACAAACCAACCCCGATCTCGACGAGTTCGACGAAAAAAATATTCACCGCACAGGTACCCTTTGCAGCATCGTTGAAGCGATCCGAACTGTTGACGGAACTTTCAAAGTTATCCTTCAGGGTTTGGTGCGCGCGCGCATCAGAAAAATTAGCGTCGCCGAGAAATTTTTTACTTGCGAAGCTGACATTATTCTCGAGCAAAAAATCAACACCGACACTAACGAAACTCTCGGATTGATCAAAGCCTGCATCGACAATTTCGCCAAATATGCCGCTTTCAACAAGCGCATCACTCCGGAAATTTTAGCTTCGGTTGCCAAATTGCGCGCGCCGCATGAGATAATTTATATGATCGCGACCTATATCAGTGGCTCGCTTGCGAATAAACAAAAAATTCTCGACGAAGATGACATCACGCAGAAATTTTTTAAATTACTCGAAATCATAAAATCTGAAATCGAGATCGGACAAGCCGAAGAGCGCATTAATAAATCGGTCCAAGAAAAATTTACCAAACATCAAAAAGAAGTTTATCTGCACGAGCAGATGAAAAATATTAAGAAGGAACTTGGGCAAGATGAAGAGGCCGAGACCAAAGAGATCAAGGAGAAATTGGCTCGTTTGAAGCTGCCAAAAGAAGCGCGAAAGAAATGCGACAGCGAGTTGAATAAGCTTGAAAAAATGAACCCATTTTCTTCGGAATCTGGCGTGGTTCGTAATTATCTTGAATGGATTTGTGCGCTGCCTTGGACAAAAAGAAGTAAGCTTGGCGCAGATCTGGCGCATGCTAAGAAAATTTTAGACAAGCATCATTACGGCTTAGAAAAAGTGAAAGAGCGCATCATCGAATTCATTGCGGTGCAAATGAAGACGAAAGATTCTAAGGGCCCGATCCTTTGTCTTGTTGGCGCGCCAGGCGTTGGCAAAACTTCACTCGCTAAGTCAATCGCGGAAAGTTTGGGCAGAAAATATGTAAAAGTTTCGCTCGGCGGCGTGCGCGATGAATCTGAAATTCGTGGCCACCGACGCACTTACATCGGCTCTATGCCTGGTCGCATCATTCAATCGATGCGTAAGGCAGAAAGAATAAATCCATTAATGTTGCTCGATGAGATCGATAAAATGTCACACGATTTTCGTGGCGATCCGGCCTCGGCGTTGCTAGAGGTTCTAGATCCTGAGCAGAATTGTAATTTCTCCGATCACTATCTTGAGGTCGATTATGATTTATCGAAAGTGATGTTCGTTGCGACGGCCAACAGTCTTTCAACAATTCCTATTCCACTGCGCGACCGCATGGAAATCATTCAACTTTCGGGCTACACCGAAAATGAAAAACTGCACATCGCCAAACAACATCTGCTTTCAAGGCAGCGCAAAGATAACGGTTTGCATGCTAATGAATTTTCGATTTCTGACGAGGCGATTTTGACCTTGATTCGTCGCTACACCTTCGAGGCCGGCGTGCGTAATTTGAGTCGCGAGATTGCAAATCTAGCGCGCAAAACAGCAAAGGTAATTGTGACTAAAGAGGCGGATGCTTTGCACATTACCACAGAGAATTTGCGTAAATATGCTGGCGTCGAAAAGAAGCATTTTGGCATCGCACGCGAGCATGATTTGATTGGGATCACGACCGGCCTTGCTTACACTGAATATGGCGGAGATTTGCTCGATATTGAAGCGCTGAAATTTGAAGGTAGTGGAAAAATTCAAGTTACCGGCAGGCTTGGCGAAGTAATGAAGGAATCAGCGCAGGCGGCACTCAGTTACGTGAGATCTATCGCCAAACAATTCAAAATTGATGCCAAGCAATTCAACAAATACGACTTTCACATTCACGTTCCTGAGGGCGCGACACCCAAGGACGGGCCTTCAGCCGGCGTGGCTTTGTGCGTTTCTCTAGTTTCAGTTTTAAGCGAAAGACCTGTGCGCAAAGATATTGCGATGACTGGCGAAATAACTCTCTCGGGAAAAGTTTTAGAAATCGGTGGCCTGAAGGAAAAATTACTTGCCGCACTACGCGGTCAAATCAAGACGGTGTTGATCCCGCAAGCTAACGAGAAAGATCTTGAAGACATGCCAAAAGAAGTTTTGGACAGTCTGGAAATTAAACCAATCGCACACATTAGTGAAGCGCTTGAGGAGTGTTTGAAGGCGCCGAAAGCTGATCGCCACAAGAAAAATGTCTAAGCAGATTCACATCATTGCCGGACCAAATGGCGCCGGAAAAACATCGCATGCGCGCGTTGCTCTGTTGCCAGATTTTTTAGGCAGTAATGAATTTGTGAATGCTGATGAAATAGCAAAAATTCTTTCTCCGGAAAATCCGGGAAAATCAGCGATTGAGGCGGGTCGCCTGATGTTGAAGAGAATGGATTTTCTGATTGAAGGCGGCAGAAGCTTCGCTCTTGAGACCACTCTGTCTGCGAAGATTTACGTTAATTTTATCAAAAAAGTTCAGAGCACCGGCTACAAGGTGAACCTGATTTTTCTGAAATTAGAAAGCGCAGAGCTTGCAAGAATAAGGGTCGGGGTTAGAGTAAATAAGGGCGGACACAATATTGAGCCGGAAGTAATCGAGCGCAGATTTCGCAGAGGTTTGGATAATTTAAAAATTTATCTCGATATTGTTGATACCGCCTCGATCTATGAGGCGAGCGGTCACGACCTAGTAGAAATTGCCACAAAAAGTGAAGGCCAACTCACAATTCTTAACGAAAAATTCTGGAGGGAAATTTATGGGCAGTAACGAAATTCTAAAAAGAACCGAAGAAGGAATGAAGGAAGGGCACAAGGTTTTGATCCGAGAATTAATTCGCGATCTCGAAGAAAAAGGTATTACTCCAGCTTGGTCGATAGATGGAAAAATAAGAAAATTGCGCGTCGCAAATGGCAGCGAGGTAAAAGATTTTGATCAGGAATTAAAACAGCACGGGCTAGATAAATCTGATTTTTGTTTACTTGAAGATGATGTCGCTAAAGCCGCCGTCTCGAGCATTATTTTAATTCACAAAAAATCCGCCAAAGTAAGAACCTACGAGGCCGGTAACGGTAGTCACTGGGTTTTGGACCTTCATCTCGATCTCAAAAATAAGCTCTTCGGCTAACATTTTCTTCACATGCAAAATAACAATAAAAACACGCTTTTAGCGGTAAGTCTTTCTGTCGCAATTTTACTAGGCTGGACTTGGCTTTATGAAAAGCCGCGCATCGAACAAAAAGAGGTGGCACAGCAAAAGGTTAGAGAGATTCAAGCTATTGAAAGCAAGGCTCCGACGCTAGCGAGTAAAAAAATTCAGGAAGCAATTGTGGCGACAAAAAGTCGCGACGAATCACTCGCTGAAAGCAAAAATCTACGCGTTAGAATTTCTAACGAATTGCTGCACGGATCGGTGTCGCTCAAGGGTGCGCGCTTCGACGATCTGACTCTCGCCAACTATTTCGAAACTACGGAGCATAAAAAAGAGGTCGCGCTTTTTGCGCCGGCAGAAAGTAAAGAAAGATATTTTGCTGACTTCGGCTGGATCAGCTCAAACGCTGGCCTAGAGCTGCCTAACCCCGATACAATTTGGAAGAGTGATGACGCAAAATTAACGCCACAAAGTCCAGTTACGCTTTCGTGGAAAAGTAAGCAAGGCGTCGAGTTTTTTATCAAATTAACGCTCGACGAGAATTATATGTTCTCGATTACACAGTCGGTTAAAAATAATTCCAAACAGGAATTAACCCTCGCCAGCTATGGTCGCATAAATCGCGCTTTGAACGATGTTCGGGACTCAAATTTCATTTTACACGAAGGCATGATCGCCGCTTTTGGTGGGGTATTGCAGGAAGTGAATTACAAAAAAATGCTCAAGGAAAAGAAGCTCGAATTTCAAGATTCTGGAGAAAATGGAAGTTGGCTTGGTATCACTGATAAATATTGGCTAAGTGCCATGGTGCCAGACAAGGCGCTGGCTTACGGTGCTAGCTTTTCTCATCGCATGAGTAACCAGCGCACATTTTTTGATTCAGAATTTATCGGCCAAGAATTTAAAATTGCGGCTGGGGATGAATTAAATTTCACTCACCATCTTTTTGCCGGAGCAAAGCACGTGAGACTTCTCGACCAATATGCAAAAGATTTTGATCTCAAACTTTTTGACCGCGCCATTGATTTTGGTTGGTTTTATTTCCTCACCAAGCCGTTCTTTTTCATCATTGAATTTTTAAGTAAATTCTTAGGAAATTTCGGTTTAGCAATTTTGGCGATGACGGTTCTAGTCAAGCTGGCTTTGTTTCCGATGGCTAATAAATCTTATCTCGCAATTGCAAAAATTAAAAAATTGCAGCCAAAAATTGAGGCGCTGCGAGTAAAAAATAAAGGCGACAAACTTGCGATTCATCGCGAGATAATGGAGCTCTACAAAAAGGAAAAAGTGAATCCGGCCTCGGGTTGCTTGCCGGTGTTAATTCAAATCCCGGTTTTCTTCGCGCTTTACAAAGTTTTGTTCGTGACTCTCGACATGCGCCAGGCTTCGTTTTACGGCTGGATCCACGATCTCTCTGCGCCAGATCCAACTTCAGTTTTTAATCTATTTGGCTTGCTGCCTTTCGAAGTTTCGGGCCCACTCGTCATCGGCGTTTGGCCGATCTTGATGGGGGTTACGATGATCCTGCAACAGAAGCTCAGCCCCGCTTCGACAGATCCAACCCAAACAATGATTCTGCGCTGGATGCCTTACGTCCTAACTTTCGTTCTCGCTGCATTCCCTGCAGGCTTGGTGATTTATTGGACGTGGAGCAACGCGCTATCGATCTTGCAGCAGTGGGTGATTATGAGAAGAGTCAGCAAATAGATTTTATAGTTCGTCATTGCGAGCGTAGAGAAGCAATCCATCTGCCAACACACTGGATCGCCACGCTTCGCTCGCGATGACACAACTTTCGTCATCGCGAGGAGCGTAGCGACGCGGCAATCCAGAAAGTAAACCAGTACACACCATGTACCAAAAACAACCAGCCATCTACATTCTTGCCAGCAAGCGCAACGGAACTCTGTATGTCGGAGTTACTTCAAATTTAGCGCAAAGAATTTTTGAACATAGAAACCATCTCATCACGGGATTTACCTCGAAATATCACTGCGGCATTTTGGTCTATTACGAGATTTTTGAGGATATGACGAATGCGATTGCCAGAGAGAAGCAGATAAAGTCAGGCTCTAGAACTAAGAAGGTAAAGCTAATCGAGGATTTCAACTTGGATTGGCAGGATTTATACCAATCGATATTGTGACAAGATGGATCGCCACGCTGCGCTCGCGATGACGAGCGTCCCCCCCCGAGCGCTCTCTTTCTATCCGTCATTGCGAGGAGCGTAGCGACGCGGCAATCCAGATATTTGGTGACTAATTACATTGCCAACGAGCGTCGTGGCGCTCCTTATTTTAATCGCAGAGCCAATCACATCATTAACAACATCGGCCGCACTTCTTTTGATCTCGCAGGTTTCGTTCAGCTTTTCTTCTGCCGCATTCGGCACGGATCCGCTTGCATCATAGGCATGTGCGACTCCATTCATTTTAAGTGGATGAGTTGCGTTCTCGCCGATCACCATCGGATGTTTGCTCAGAGCAATAATTTGAGCGTGAGGATATTCCTCTTTCAGCTCGTCATGCAGGCATGACAGATGGGCATCGCCGAACATTATTATTTCGACATCGCAATTTTCTTTTTGGTGTGCGGCGGCGATTTGCGGTAAAATTATTTGCTGATGAACATCGCCCATCATCATCGGATGAGAATATTGAGCGAGAGTGATGTCGAGAGCTTTGAGTCTGTCGAAATCAAATTTCGCGCCATCTTCCGTTAGGGCTTTGTTAATCAATTCAGATTGCTCCGGACGCGCTTCCGTTAATTTTTTTGGCGTCTGTCCAGCCAAGGTTCCAAGTGCAAAACTTTCTGCGATGTATTCTTTAATCCCGGCATCGACGACTCCGCCATTCTTGAGCTGTTGATGCATTATTTCTCCCGGAGTTTTTCCGGAACTTCTCCATTCCTCAATTTTGCTTTTGGTGAATTCATCTCTGCCGACGCAGACGTGAGTAGTTTTTTCATCAACTTCGGCGCAGGTTTTTAAAACATCTTCGTCAAAAACATCTTCCCGATCGGTAAAATCTAATCTGCCAAATTTTTTATTTTTTTGCTGATCGAACTCAGACAAAACGCGAACGCTTAACTCTTTATCCGCGCAGTCTTGAATGAGGTTGGCGATCAGTTTTGTGGTCGCAAAACTTAAGTGATCATCGCCAACCAAGATCACTAATTTTGTTCGCGATCCGGGCATGAGATTAGAGTGAATTAATCGCCTCAAAAGCGACGCTCAAATCCGCAATCAAATCAGCAGGATTTTCTAAGCCGATTGATACGCGCACTAAGCCTTCCGAGACCCCGAGCTCTTCACGTAGATCAAAAGCAATTCCAGAATGTGTAGTCGAAGCGGGATGACAAACTAGAGATTCCGTTCCACCCAAACTCACCGCAGATTTAAAAATTTGTAACGCGTTGATGAAGGCGAAAGCCTCTTTTCTTCCGCCATTTAACGTGAAAGCAAAAGTGCTGCCAAAGCCGGTGCATTGTTTGGCCATGGCCTCTTGATAAGATTTATTTTCGATAAATTTCGGGTGGAAAATTTTGGTTTGTGGGAAGGTTTTTTTCATCCAGTCAGCAACTTCTTCCGCTGATTTTGTCGCGCGCTCCATGCGCAAAAATAATGTTTCGAGTGAGCGACCAATCATCCAAGAAGAATGCGGATCTAAGTGCGATCCAAAAGCGCTGCGGGTGCGGCGAATTTTTTCCATTGGGGCTTTTTTACCAATCACTGCTCCAGCCACTAAATCACTGTGTCCACCGACATATTTAGTGAGAGAGTAGCAAGATAAATCAATTCCGTGTTGCAGTGGTTTTTGAAAAACTGGCCCGAGCAAGGTGTTATCGCAGATGCTGATGGGTCTGTATCCATACTGACTTTCGAATTTATCGAGAGCGCTTTTTACCTTCGCAAAATCGACGAAAGCATTGGTTGGATTGCAAGGTGTCTCGATAAATAAAATACCGACGCGACCAATTCTGGCGCCTTTCGCCAAGCCTTCCCAGATTGATGCTTGATCGAGACCATTTCTGAACTCTACCGATTGAATGCCCCATGTTTTTAAGGCGCCGCGAATAAGCGTTTCAGTGCCGCCGTAAAGTGGCGAAGAATGCACGATCACATCCGAAGGCTTAAGCAAAGCCAGGAAAGCTGTAGAGATCGCGGCCATGCCACTGGCGAAGATGTTACAACTTTCACCACCCTCTAAAAGGGCGATGCGATTTTCGATAATTTCTAAATTTGGGTGATTGAAGCGACTATAAATCAAACCGCCAGAATAGCCTTCCGGCATCGTTTTACGACCCGATGTTACATCAAAAAATTCCGCACCTTCTTCGGCGGTTTTAAAGGCAAAAGTTGAGGTCAAAAAAACTGGAGGCTTCACCGCTCCTTCAGACAAGAAGGGATCGTAGCCAAAAGACATCATCTGTGTTTCTGGATGAATTTGATGTTTATTGATGTGTGTTTTTTTGTAATTACTGCTCATGGTTATTTTGTTAATTTTAGGGATTCTTCTTGCGCAAAATTCATGCGTTTTTCTGCGGCAATTTTAATCATTTCCACTTCTTGCGCACTGGCATTTTTAGCGACGTAAAGAGGCTTGCTATCGAAATAAAAACAGAGGGTTCCAAAAGGTAGAGGAATTTGAAATTTGTCCCAAGTGTTGAGTTGTTTGAAGCGCGAGCAAGAATAAGACATCGCCAAAATTCCAGCGCCGGAGATGCGCGCAATATTAACTATTTCTCCATTAATTTTTTGATTAGGGCCGCGCGGACCGTCGGGGGTAAGGCCAAGTGAGTAGCCATTCTTCAGGCCATCAAAAATTTTTCTAAAACTTTTAAGATCAATTCCCCGCGAAGATTTTCGTCCGCCTTGGGATGATCCGTAAATAGAAATCAGGCCAAGTCTTTCCATAATTCTGCCAACAAAATATCCGTCTCCATGACGTGAAGCGAGGGTCATGACATTATATTTTGAAAAAAGTTTTTTTGGTTCTCGAGTAGCAAAAGGAACCATCATCAAGCGATTATGCCAAAAAGTAATAATGAGTGGAGTCTTGTTTCTCGCGGCCTCGAAGATGATTTCACGATTAACAAAAATCTTTTTACTACTTGCGTAAACCAGCTTCATATAGATCGAAATGATCGAGCAGATCAGCTCGCGCACTAAGAAGCTGTAAGCAATTTTGCGAGTCAGCTGTTTGAATTTTGTTTTAATGTCGTACCACTCGACGTCTCGCCATTTTTTCTTCATTTGAGGAATTTTTCTAATGCCAACATATCTTGCCAGGCGACCCTTTTCTTTGAAGGTTGGCGCATCAGGTAAGAAGGATGAAAAATTGTAAAAGTTTTAATCGTGCGCGACAAAAATTTTGGCGAGAAATCGATGAATTGTCCGCGCACTTTTCCGATCGGATCATTAACCCCAAGCACTGCGCTCATTGATGTGGCGCCGACTAAAAGTAAAACATCGGGATTAATTAATTGAATATGTCGCTCAACAAACGGGCGGCAGATCGCTAGCTCCTCATCAGTCGGGCGGCGGTTTCCCGGCGGGCGCCAGAAGATAACGTTGGTGATGTAGAAACTTTCTGCGCGCGTCAGATTGATGGCGCCAAGCATGTCGTTTAACATCTGACCAGAATCTCCACAAAATGGAATGCCTTGCAAATCCTCGTGATTACCGGGCGCTTCGCCGATCACCATTACTTTTGAATTCGGATTGCCGTCAGCAAAAACAGTATTCGTCGCCATTTTTTTCAAATTACAGCCGTCGAAATTTTCTACTGCTTTGCGCAATGCGTCGATAGTTTTTGCCGCCTGCGCCAGTGATTTTGCCTTGGCGACAATTTCATTTAGCGATTCGAATTTCGAATTTGGTTCTGGAGTCACAAATTTTTTTGCTAGAGTTGAGAGGGCTTGATCCGTTGAGAATTGTGGCTTGATGAAGTTGTTAACACTCGGTGATTTTTTTTCTTCAGCAACTTTTTTTACCACTGATTTTTGTAGAAAATGCCGAAAATGATTTTGCGATTTTTCAGAAATTACTTCGTTCAGATCGTTATCGACGTAGAATTGCAGAGCTTCTGTGAGAGATTTTTTAGTCATTACTCTTGATTCAGTTTATTAAGTGGGCCCCGCAACAAGTGCGGGGTGACAGCCCGGGAGTGAGAACTAAAAAATATCGCCTCGTGTCCCAGTCGTTACTCTTGATTCAGTTTATTTAAGTGGGCCCCGCAACAAGTGCGTGGTGAAGGCCCGGGAGTGAGAACTAAAAAATATCGCCTCGTATCCCGGTCATTATTCTTGATTCGGTTTGTTAAATGAGCCTAGCAACAAGTGCAGAGTAACAAATTGAGGGTCGCTCCAGAGGTGTCACCCCGCACTTGTTGCGGGGTCTATTTCAACATTATTACCTCACCACCTGTTTGATAAATTTTTGAAAATCTTCTGCCTTCTCAAAATTTTTATAAACCGAAGCGAAGCGCACAAAGGCTACTTTGTCGAGCTTCTCAAGGGAGATCATCACCATCTCGCCGATTCTCGCTGAAGGAATTTCTGTCTCATTTTCAACCTCGAGTTGGCGCACAATATTATTTACCAACTTATCGACTTGCAGCTCTGCCACCGATCTCTTACGCACCGCCATCTCGATTGATTTTTTTAACTTCTCCGGATCAAAAACTTTCTTCTCTCCACTTTTTTTAATCACCAAAATCTCGCGCAACTGAACGCGCTCATAAGTTGTAAAGCGCGAATCACACGCCGCACAATAGCGCCGACGCTTGATCGCTTCGCCATCGTCGGAGATGCGACTGTCTTTAACTTGGGTCTCGAGATTATTACAAAATGAACAGCGCATGATTAAAATTAAAAAATTAACTCGGCAGATTTTTGATAAAATCATACGTCTTTTCTAAGTCGGAAAGAGAAGGATTGTTGTCTGTATAATTTGAAAGATAAGAGACTGGATCTTTCATAGACTCGTGACCGTCAATTTCATGCACTAGCATATTTCTTGCCTCAAGACCGATTCTTTTTTTGGCAACTTTCCATTTTGAAAAATGATCTAAAAAAAATATGTAAGGCTGACATTCGTTCATAGAATTTTTTTCGAAGAAATGATCTAAACTATCTTCATGCTTCGAGAAAAATTTATGCCACACCTCGCCGGCATTTTTACATTCTTCCCCAGTCTTTTTTTTCGCCATTTTTTCTATTAACAAATGAGCCAAAAGGATTCGTGGATCTATCTTCGGTAACTGATCAATTTTCTCTGCAAAACTTTTTTCTTCGCTATTAATCAGGTTAGCTATTCGAACACGTTCTTCTGAGAGCGCCGAGATCCTTTGTGAGTAAGGTCGCAGGGCCTCAAAGCTTTGCATCATGGGCGACAACTTCTGCGCTAAGTCTGCGTAGTTTATTATTTTTTTCATTACGGCGGATTACATTTTTTCAGTTAGGGCAGCCTTGATGAAGGCTTCAATTTCTCCATCCAAAACTGACTGAATATTTCCAGTTTCGAAATCGGTGCGAAGATCTTTTACCATTTGATAGGGATGCAAGACGTAAGAGCGGATTTGGTGGCCCCAGCTATTGTCGGTCTTGCTTGATTCTGATGCGGCCAACGCCTCTTTTTTCTTCCGAACTTCTAATTCGTAAAGGCGAGATTTTAGCATTTTCATGCATTCGATGCGATTACGAAGTTGGGAGCGATCACTTTGACATTGCACGACAATGTTGGTCGGCAAGTGCGTCATGCGCACGGCAGAATCGGTTTTATTAACGTGCTGTCCGCCAGCGCCGGAAGCGCGGAAGGTATCGACGCGCAAATCTTTTTCGTCGATGGTAATTTCGATTTCGTCGTCAAGTTCGGGATAGACCCAAACCGAAGCGAAACTGGTTTGACGTTTGTCGTTGGCGTTAAATGGCGAGATGCGAACAAGCCTGTGTACGCCTGATTCTGTGCGCATCCAGCCGCAAGCAAATTTGCCGGAAATTTTAAGAGTTGCGGAGCGAACTCCCGCTTCTTCTCCGTCTAAAATATTAACAATTTCTACCTTAAATTTTTTGATTACAGCGAAGCGTTCGTACATGCGCAGAAGCATTAAAGCGAAATCGCAAGAGTCTGTTCCACCTGCGCCAGCATTGATGTCGAGGAAGCAGTTATTCGAGTCATTTTCGCCAGAAAAAAGACATTCGATCTCAAAATTATCGGCAGCTTTTTTGAGCGAGGTTAAAGTTTTTTCGATGTCGGCAATGAGTTGCGCATCAGCTTCAGATTTGGCTAACTCAAAATATTCGCGATTATCTTTTAGGCCGCTTTGCAACTCAGCGACCTGCTCTAACTTTCCTTCGAGCAGAGATTTTTCTTTGAGAATTTTTTGCGCTTCTTGGTTGTTATTCCAGAGGTTGGGATCTTCAGATTTCTGATTTAATTCGACTAATCTTGCTGATAATTTTTCCGGTTCAAAGACACCTCTCAACGAGGTTTAATGAGGTCTCGATGGCACTAAAAAGACTTTCGATTTCTGCGGACATAATTTTTGAATTAGGATTCTTGTAATTGCTCGGCACCTTACTAAATGAGCGGCCGTTTTTTCTCAACCAATCAAAAAATATGTCTAACAAAGTTATTGGTATCGATCTTGGTACTACAAATTCTTGCGTCTCAATCATGGAAGGCGGAAGTACTAAAGTAATCGAAAATGCTGAAGGTGCGCGCACTACTCCTTCGATTGTAGCCTTCCTCGCAAATGGAGAGAGAGCTGTCGGAGCCTCGGCAAAACGCCAAGCTGTTACAAATCCACAAAATACAATTTTTGGAATTAAACGTTTGATCGGACGTCGCAACGATGACGCGGCTACAGAAAAAGATCGCGGCTTAGTTCCTTACAAAATTGTTCCTTCAGCAAATGGTGATGCCTGGGTTGAAGTGAAAGGTGAAAAATATTCTCCGAGCCAAGTTTCGGCATTCATTTTGATGAAGATGAAAGAAACCGCGGAAAGCTATCTTGGCGAAAAAATTGAAAAAGCGGTGATCACAGTTCCGGCTTATTTCAATGACTCACAACGCCAAGCTACAAAAGACGCGGGCAAGATTGCTGGCCTCGATGTTTTGCGTATCATTAACGAACCGACTGCTGCGGCTCTTGCTTACGGCTTCGATAAAAAAATCAGCCAAACAATAGTTGTTTATGATTTAGGCGGCGGAACTTTTGATGTTTCGGCTCTTGAAATTAGCTCAGACGGCGTTTTTGAAGTGAAATCAACCAATGGAGATACTTTCCTCGGCGGCGAAGATTTCGACATGCGCATTCAAGAATTTCTCACGAGCGAATTCAAAAAAGATACCGGCGTTGATTTGTCTAAAGATCCACTCGCTTTGCAACGTTTGAAAGAAGCGGCAGAAAAAGCAAAAATTGAACTTTCTTCAACTTTAGAAACCGACATCAATCTTCCTTACATCACGGCAGATGCTTCTGGCCCTAAGCATCTCAACGTTAAATTGACTCGCGCAAAACTTGAGCAATTGGTTGATGATCTAATTCAGCGCACAATCAAACCATGCGAAAATGCCTTGCAAGACGCGGGTTTGAAGGCTTCTGACATTGACGAAGTTATTCTGGTTGGTGGCATGACGCGCATGCCAAAAGTTATCGAAGTGGTGAAAAAACTTTTCGGTAAAGAGCCAAATAAATCAGTTAATCCTGATGAAGTTGTGGCGATTGGTGCGGCGATTCAAGGTGCGGTTTTACAAGGCGACGTGAAGGATGTTCTTCTTCTTGATGTCACCCCACTTTCACTTGGAATTGAAACGGCAGGTGGCGTTTTCACCCGCTTGATTGATCGCAACACAACGATTCCAACAAATAAAAGTCAGGTCTTTTCAACTGCTGCTGACAGCCAAACCGCAGTTACAATTAAAGTTTTCCAAGGCGAACGCGACATCGCGATCAACAATAAATTGCTTGGCGAATTTAATCTTGAAGGCATCGCGCCCGCTCCCCGCGGCATGCCACAAGTTGAAGTTAGTTTCGACATCGACGCTAACGGCGTGGTGAAAGTTTCGGCAAAAGACAAGGCAACGAACAAAGAACAGCAAATCAGAATTCAATCTTCTGGCGGTTTGTCTGACGCAGAAATTAAGAAAATGATGCAAGATGCTGAAGCGAATGCGGTGTCCGATAAAATCAAAAAAGAATTTATCGAAGCCAAGAATCATGCGGATTCAGCGGTTTATGAAACTGAAAAATCTTTACGCGAACATGGCGATAAAGTTGACGCAGAAACTAAATCGGCAATCGAAGCGGAAGTGCAAAAAGTTAAGGATTTAATGGCCAAAGAAGGCGCTTCGGCGGAAGAATTAAAATCTGCGACTGAGGGCTTGGTGCAAAATGCAATGAAACTTGGCGAGGCGATTTACAAATCTTCGCAAGCTGGAGCCGCCTCTGCAGAACCTGCGCCAGAATCAGCCAATTCTGAAAATGGTGAAAAGGTTGTCGATGCAGAATATGAAGAAGTTAAGAACGAGAAAAAAGATTCTTAATGGAAAATTCTGCTGATTACTCGCAATTTGTTTTTGCGGCATATGGGCTCACCACGCTCATTCTTGCTGCATTGATGCTCATCGTCTTAAAAAGATATTTTGCCGCGAAAACAAAAAATGTTCAAAAATAAACAGAAAAGAAAACGCATAATTTTTGTCGGTTCGATCTTCGCCATTTCGCTGTTGGCGCTGCTTTTCGTCATTAAAAATTTCCGCGAAAATATTGTTTTTTTCTACTCGCCAAGCGAGCTAGCGCAAATTCCAAATAGGGCGCAAAAAATTAGAGTTGGTGGTTTGGTCAAAGAAGGATCGGTAAAAAAAATTGATGCGCTGAACACGGAATTTGTCATCACCGATTTGCGAAATGATCTGAAGATTTATTACCGCGGAATTTTACCTGACCTCTTTCGCGACAAGCAGGGCGTGGTTGCGAGTGGCATCATCAATGGAGATAATACCGAATTTATGACGCGTGAATTATTGATAAAACATGATGAAAAATACATGCCGCCGGAAGTGAAGCAAAGCCTCGTCCCGCAATCGTTGCGGGACCCAGATCTTAAAAATTCTTTAAAGAAATGATCTCAAACTTTTTTTCCAAATCAAAATTGAGTGGCAATGTCGGAAAAATTTCCGCGGCATTAACGCAGATTTTTACGCATAAAAAGCTAGATGATGAGATGCTTGAGCAGCTAGAAGATACGCTGCTTTTGAGCGATATGGGTAGTGAGATTACTAGTGAAATAATTGCTCATTTGCGCGCACAAAAATTCTCTAAAACTATTGATGAAGCAGAGGTTAAAGATTTTCTCGCGGCGGAAATTATTAAAATTCTAAAGCCTTGCGAGAAGCCTCTGGCGTTGAGTGAATCAACGAAGCCGCAAGTTGTAATTTTCAATGGAGTTAACGGCGCAGGCAAAACAACAACGATCGCAAAAGTCGCGGCGAACTTAAAAAATCAAAATAAGAAAATTTTAATCGCCGCCTGCGACACCTTCAGAGCGGCGGCTGCAGAGCAATTAGAAATTTGGGCAAAAAAAGTCGGCTGCGAAATTATCATGCCGCAAAAAGAAGGAGAAGATCCTGCTTCGGTTGCTTACCGTGCCTTTGATTTTGCACAAAAAAACAATTATGAAGTTCTGCTGATCGACACCGCGGGGCGTTTACAAAATAAACAAAATTTGATGGATGAGCTCAAAAAAATTAACACGGTTTTAAAGAAAATTGATGCATCAGCGCCGCATGAAAATTTATTAATTCTTGATGCGACAATTGGTCAAAATGCCAAAGTGCAAATGGAAGTTTTTGATCAGATCGTGGGCATCACCGGACTAATAATTACTAAGCTCGACGGTAGTGCAAAAGGTGGAATAGTTGTGAGTATCGCCAAGAAATTTGCGAAACCAATTTACGCGATCGGCGTTGGTGAAAAATCAGAAGATTTACAAGAATTTGACGCCGAAATATTTGCGCGATCACTTCTCAATATGCTGAAAAAATAAACATCAACGTAACTGCCGCGATGGTAGCGATGCTGGCGCAGAGTGCCTTCAAGAGTGAATCCGCATTTCAGTAAGAGATTTTTTGAGGCGATGTTGGCGCAAGATGCTGAAGCTTCGATTCGATTAACTCTAAGCACATCAAAAGCGTAATTAACCACAACAGTAAGGGCGCGAGTGCTGATGCCGCGGCGCCAATATTCGCTGGCTAAATCGTAACTTATTTCGATACGACCCTGGTAAGTGTTGTGACTAGTGAGGCCAATCGAGCCAATCATTTGATTCGTTTGTTTGTCGGCGATGGCAAAATAAATTCCGTCATTTTGGTAAAATACTCCTCGCCAGTAACGCAACTCACGAGTGGCTTCTTCGATATTTTGCGGAATTTCGCAGAGAATGAATTTACTTACTTTGGGGTCGGAGTAGTAGCGGAAAAAGTCTGGAACGTCGGATTCTTGTTTCTCGCGTAAAATAACGTCGCCGAGATCGAAGGTGGGGAAGATTTTTTGAGAAGTGGGATGCATAATAAATTTAGTATTTTGATGCGGACGGGATGGCGCGCATTCGCGCTTACAATTTTCGATTTCGCTAAATTCAGCTTCGCTTCATTAAGCTCAATGGCGAAAATTGTCGAACCCAATCAAGAGTTTGGGGTTATCCCTTTCTATCCGCCAAATAAAAAAGCCGGCCCAAAATATTTTGGGCCGGCTTTTTTATTTGGCGGAGCATGCAATACCTCTTGCTAACTTTTCTCCGTTTTTGTGTAGCTAGTGATTGCAAGGCTTCAGATCCAGTTTTATGTTAACCAAAAAGTTCGAGAAATTTCAACCGATAGGCGGATGATACTCGGTGCGAACTGATGATGAGCCTTTGAATTTTACAAATCTCTGCCACTCGTTTCTAGTCGTTTACCAGGTATTTTACTTGCCCAAGCCTGCCTTATGGCCTTAGATTCTGGCGTGTGTTGCTGATCCCCTATTCCAAGTTCCTCCTCTAAATTTGGCATAACAGAGCCATGAATTTCTGCCCGCGCTGTTCTGAGCCGCGCTTGTAAATCTTGCTCTGCCGTAGTTTTGGGATTTGACTCTTCGTTAGATTGACCAATTCTCTCCACATCCCTTGATGCTGTAGTAGATTCTAACTTTTCGTGAGTCGATAAGAATTGCGATAATTCACTTAAAATATTTGCTGCAGCCGCCCTTTCTTCCTCAAACATTGGTCCAATTGCTTTATCAACAGCTGCAACTGTTTGAAATTCCTCAGCTATTTTGGCGCTATCAATTACCCCATCTTCCTTTAAATAATTATCTTTTAAAAACTCTTTAACCCTTGCACTAGCTGGTTTGAAAGAGTCAAAAATTACTTTACGAGTTTCTGCAAAATTTTCGGGAAGCCTTTCATTCTCAATTAAAAATTTTTCAGCCTCGCCACTTTTTGCACCAGCAAATCTAGTTTTTTCTTCTTCAGTTAATTTTGAATTAACAAATTCTTTTAAAATTTCCGCTGGAACTGTTTCTGCTTTGTCGGTAAAAAGTGAAGAGACCAGATAATCATTTTTCTGCATGAAGACGTTTGTCTTCAGCTCCCCATCAATTTTTATATCAGATCTTAGTTGATCAAAACTGCATGGCATTAGCACTGCCATTGAAGCAAAATTTCCAGGAAATAGTCCAGTATGTTTCATCACGCATTCTTGAGCATTTGCAAATTCAACTTCAACTCCTAGCGAATAGTGATTGGAGTCACCCAGTTGGCGACGATAAAGCCCTGATACGATTTCCGGTTTGTTGGTTAAGGAATTTGCCTGACCAGTTACCATTTTTCCCAATTCTTGAGAGAATTTTTGTAAATCATCAACGCTGGAATAAAGCCCTCCACATGAAGCATGCACTGCTCCCAAAGGCGCAGTGTGATTGGCAGGAAATTCTGTGAGGACTTGAACGATTTTATCGCTATGAGGATTTTCTTTACTGCCAGGAATAAAAACTGCTCGACCTAGATGTAAGTCTGCTTCTTGTGATTTTGCGTCTGATTTGTCTTCCAATAATCCAGTGTTTTGAAGCCCAAGTGGTTTAACAATTCTGTCTTGTAATTCTTGCTTGTAACCCCCAGCTCTAACCGAAGTGAGATTGATGACCTCTTCCAGCAAAGTGTAGCCGACATTTGAATAACGATGCTCACCGCGTTTACATTCTTCACGCCCTAAATTTCCTCCGCGTCCCAAATGGTCTGAAAAAAATTCTAAAGGTGATTGCCCCTTGCAAGCAGATGGCGCAAGTTCATCAGCATCCTTGCAACCACTGCGATGGGTTAATAATTCGGAAATTGTAACATCGCCAAAACCACGATCTTGAAGCATCTGCTGATATTCATCAATTTTTTCTGCGCGAGCTGGATGCTGTGTTTTGGCACTCTCTAACACCTCTTGCAAAGTTGTATCAATTCCATTGTCACCAAATTCACCACCAGCAGACATCAAAGCACAAACTGCGCCACAGAAACTTTTTGAGATGCTGGCAATTGGAAATGGCGTATTGCGGGCTTCGTTAGAAGAGTCTGGATCAACCCTCTCTAAAACTGACAGACCTTTGTATTTGGACTCTCTTGGCATTTTTACGATATGAAAATTAAGTTCATTTTTCTTGGTACAAAATTTTTGGCTGACAGGAGATTGTAGTAAAATTTAGATATGGTAAAAAATAATTTCCAAATCTCCGTTTTACGTTAACCGAATTTCAATCAGTAGTATCAAGGCTTTGTAGAGTTAGCAGTAGAAAAAATACCAATCAATTCTCCTTTTTGATAAAGAAATGCGGTTTTTAAAAATCTCTTCCGAGGTTTTTTGATAACAAACAGCCTACCTCGGTTAAGTATTGGCAAGTGTTACTGTGGATTTTTCTATGCTAGAGAGCGAAGGATCATGAAGGCTATTTTTGGGGAAAGCTTAACTAAAAAATGCCAAAAAGTTCGTTTGAGGTATCGCATGATATGGTGGAGCGGTGAGTCCACACTGGGTAGTTTGAAGGCTTGATAACAAAGGATCTAGCTGAGTTTAGAAATGAAATACACCCCCATTTATACCCCCAAAGTTTTTTCTAACTCCTTTTTCAGGGATGGGAAATTGAGCTAATTTTTAAAGTCGTTCTCAATCCTATTCAAATCATTTTCCCATTTAGATTGCAGAACCAAATCAAACGCAACCTCATCTTTTTCTTGAACCAGTTTAACCTCACCAACTTCAACAAACTTTTCTTCTAAGTGAGAATTGAGAACGGAAAAAAGAGATTTGATGTATTCGGTTTTTTCATTACCATCAAGATGATCTCCTTTCGCTTCAACAAACTGCATTTTGACCTTTCCGGCTTTGTTTGAGTAAGCGATTAAAAAGTCAGGGTAGAGCCTTTCTTTTCTCCATCCGCAAACAGCGTATTCACTGCCTTTAACATTATCTCTACTAACCCTTAATTCTATTAGCCTCGTTCTGCGCTTCGCTCCGTCAGCGTATGCGTGCTACGCTTCCCGGTGTGGTGCTCGCTCGAGGCTAATAGAATTAAGGCTTAGCGAGATACTGTCACAGTTCTAATGACGGATCTGGGTTCAACAAAAGTATTTAAAGCAATTGAATTTATTTCGTGTTTTTCTTCTACATTTTCGAAATGTATTGGCAGTGGGTAGGATTGCATATCACTCGACTATTTTAAGTTTGATTTCCTCAAGCATCATTCTTTTTTCTTTCATTTCCTGAATCTTTTTTATCCTACTGATCATTTCTTCACTATACATTTGATAACCAGATTCGGTCACCTCTGCAACTTGTAACAACCCTTCTTTCGTCCAATGCCTAATAGTTGGAACGGTTTGATTTGTTGCTTTGGCAAGCTCACCAATTTTTAGAAGTTTTTCGCTTTCAGGCTCTTCGCTTTTGCCTTCGATTGCTTTGAGATAAATGTCGAGCGAACGATCAGCTGCTGCTGCGATTAGTTTGAAGTAATCATTCTTTGAATCTCCTTCGCCATTAACAAGCTGAGGTTTTTCTAAAGATTTGATGTAAGCCAAACGATCATTTTTTCTGATGATTGCTGATGGATAACCTTTCATCATCAGAATCATATTCATTAGCAAGCGACCGGTGCGACCGTTGCCATCAATGAAAGGATGAATTGTCACGAAGCGATAATGCGCTTCGGCAGCAAGTTCAACAGTGTGCATTTTAGTTTCGTTTTCAATCCAGGAAAAAAACTCATCCATTAAGGTTTGAACTTTTCTAGGATTAGGCAGAACAACAGCAGAACCAGAAATACGAACGGGAACGCGGCGATAGATTCCGGAATTTTCTTTATCGATCCGATCTAAAATAATTTCATGAATTCTGAGGATGTCTCTTTCTCTGAGATCTGATGGTTTGCGCTTGATTTGTTCTTTGATAAAATCCAGAGCAGCAGCATGATTTGTTGCCTCAAGATGTTCAGTGATTGATTTACCGCCGATGGTTAAGCCTTTCTCAACTACTAAAGCAGTTTCAGCGCGTGATAAAGTATTTCCTTCGATGGCGTTGCTGGTGTAAGTAAGTTCGATTCTAAACCACTCTTCCAGATTCTTTACCAACGCAGCATCCAAAGGTCTGTGCTTATCTAATATTTTCTTTTTTTCGGTTAGCTTTTTGTAATCCATTTTTTACCTTACAGTTTTTATGATTCATAAACTATAAAGTATAACCTTATGGTTTTCAATGGATAAATTTTAGTTTTTTAGCAAATGGAGAAAAAAGTTCGCAAATTGTATCTCATCCTAACCACTTTTTAGGTAAAAACTCGGTAAACGTGAAAGGATAAAAAAACTCGATGCAGTAGAATAGATGGTTCAGAAGCTCAAAAAAAGTAAAGGTGAAACGGAGAATGGGAGAAAAAAGTTCGCAAATCGTATGGCGGAGGGAGCGACCCCATTTGCGAACTTTTCTCTGTTTTTCTAGAGCCTTTATTTGTAAGGGTTTGAAGGCTATTTCAAGTACACCGAAAAGTTCGCAATCGGTCAAGCGGTATAGCAAGCGAATTTTCGAACTTTTTCTCCGACCACTCACGGAAGCCTTGATTATCTAAGTCATTTCATGTTCACCTTCTGATCGATCAGAAATTTCAAAAAATACAAAGTTTTGCCTATTTTTGCCAAAAGTTCGCAAATGGGGTCACTTGCCTGAGCGGTGTTCATTGAGAACTTTTTTACAATTCATGAGCTCCGCCAGGACTTGTCATTTTGCCATACTTTCCAGCTTGCGCAGCTTCGACAAATGATCTCGGTTTTTTTGCTTTTTCCAAAGAAGTCAGCTCTCTTAATAAATTTGTATCATTTTCTTCTCTGACTTTATCGGGATGAAATTCTGCTTTTCTCAAAGCGCCCAACAATTCTTCCTTGGTATATTTTTCTAATAATTCTTGGTTAATTTCATACAAGCGTGAATGTCTTGCATCGTCCGTATTTTCAATTCTTCCTTCGCAAATTTCTGACTCAAGTTTTGCTCTGGCAAAATATGTTGTAAGATTTTGACAACTCACCAAACAACAAGCGGCTTTACCATTTCTGTATCCGATCCAGCCAGAATAGCCTGCGGTTCTTGCTCCATGATATTGTAACTTGTTTCCTCCATCAGGATTAACCCAAAACATGAAACCAACTCCATAGTTATCGCTTCCTTTGTCATCTTTCTTTTCTACTCTTTCTACAACAATACCATCCTCATTTCTTTTTACCTCAACCTGCAGAACCTCATGAGATTGTTGCAATTTTATCGTTTCTGTTTTTTCAAAAAATCCACCCTCTGTAGAAGTTTTGTTACTAAAAACTGCCCTTACAAATCTGCATAAATCAAGCGGAGTAGAATAAGTTCCAGAAGTTGCTATGCAGCGGTGAAAAACTAGCGATTCAGTAATTTTTCCATCGTAATTACAATCATAGCCTCTGGCAATTTTTTGATCAGGAAATCCATCTACTTCTACTCGCTCTTCACCACCCAATTTTAACTGATCTGATGTAAAGGTTCTGGTCATTCCTAATGGCTTAATCACCAAATCTCTCATGGCTTGACCGCAAGTAACAATATCGCCACCGGCTTTTTTTGAGGCATCGCTTGCAATCGCAGATATCAACATTCCAAGTAACTCATATCCAACATCACTATATTCATACTTGCCCCACTCTCCAGAGGCTCTAACTGGTTCTAGAAATTTTCCATCCGCTGCTTTACTTAAAGATTCTGCGGATTCAAATCGTAACTTTTGTCCAAAAGTTTTGCCGTCAAAGCTTACAATTCCTGAAGTGTGAGTAATTAAATCTTTTATAGAAATTCTTGGATCCTCTACTCTAAGCCTTCCACTTTTTATATAATCTAATTCTGGATAGCGGCTTTCAAGAAATGAATAAAGATTTGACAGCTTTGTTTCCAAGCCATCGTGGAAGTATTCTGCAAATTTATCAATTTCAATCATCTTTAAAATTGTCGCTACAGTAATTGGTTTGGTGATACTAGCGATGTTAAAAATTGTTTCTGGATCAATTGCCTGTGCGTGAGAATCAAAACAATCTTGACTTGATTTTGTCGCGATACTTGCGTCACCACTTTCATTGATAAGCGCGGCCGATAGACCATAAGCGGACTGACTAAGTCAATCTAAATGTTCAAAATAAAATTCTGCAGGTAGTACCTCTCCTCTGAGTAAAGACTTTGCTACTAGAGCTGGATTATAGGCTTTCGTCATTTTATTTAGTAAAATTTTATGAAAAAATCAGTTGGTTAGGTTGCGCCAATATTTGAATAAAGTCATTACCTTAAAATGTGGCAGCAGATGAAAAGTTTGGTTTTGATGTGAAAAAATCTTTTACCAAAGATTGAAGTTAGTTAAAAAATTCTCCAAATCTCCGTTTCACGTTCACCGAATTTTGATCAGCAGTATCAAGGCTTTGTGCAATACCATCTACCGAAATATTCTCCGATTTTCTTCATTTCCAAAGAATTTCAACTACACCTTCTCCGTCAAAAGTTCGCAAATTGGGCCTCTTGCCTAGGAAGTGATTTTTGGTTTTATTTTTATGAAATTTATTTTCGGTGTACTTCGATCTACAGTGGTCGGAGGGGGTGTGGAGACGAGTTCGCAATGAAATGCGCAAAAATCTGAAAATCTCTGGAGCCTTATGGCTCTAGGATCGGGGAGGTATGGCGGATAGAGAGGGATTCGAACCCTCGATAGAGTTTTATCCCTATACACGCTTTCCAAGCGTGCGCCTTCAGCCACTCGGCCATCCATCCATTATTTACTTGTTGATATACTTACGTTTGCTTGGATCGAAATTTTTCTGAATATCGCGATCTATTTTATCTACCGGGGTACCGCTATTGATGATAGTTGCTTTGATAAAGATCACGGTTTCGGTAACACCAGAGCTGCGAGACATCGATTTAAAGAGCCAGCCAAGAACTGGAATGCGCCCTAGAAAAGGAATGCCAGAATCCGCATTGGATGATTCATCTTTCATCAAGCCTCCAATAACCAAAACACTTCCACTTTGAATTTTGGCAGAAGTTTCGACTTCTCTAGATTGAATCACTGGAACCCTGTTCTCAACCGTCACGTTGCCCGAGCTATCTTTTGGTGAGGCCGGATCTACAACCCAAGATTGAAAGACTGATAATTTTGGCTTGATGCTCATAAAAATCTCGTTGGTTCGTAGATTTATTGAGGGCGTTATCTCCAAAGATACACCAGTATTTTCTTCTAGTTTAGTTGAAGTGGTGGTTGAGGCAACTAGAGCGGTAGTGCCTCCGGTGGATGAAGTGTTGCTTTGAGTTTGTTGTATTTGGAAATAAACTAATTTATCGATGAAGTTAAGGGTCGCTTTTTGATTGTTAACTGCATTAACGCGAGGACTGGAGATGGTTTTGGATGCGCCAAATTTTTCGAGTGCAGCAATCGAAAGAGTGAAGTCCGCTCCAGAGAATACCGTAGTTATGGCAAAGGAAGATGGGGAAGCTGGAGCTATGTATCCTCCATAGTTGGAAAAGTTGCTATCACCATTTCGACCCCAATTAATGCCGGATTTGTACTCTTTATTTAAGGTTACCTCGATTACTTTGGCCTCAATTAGCACTTGGGCAGAAGAATATTTCTCAACATCAGCTAAATATTTTGCTACCTCTTGATGCTGTTTTTCGGTCGCATAAACCGCGATAATTCCGGCAGATTTGTTTGAAGTAAAAGGTGCCGCACTGCTGCTCGAAGAAGAAGAGCCTCCGGATTCTGAATTTAAAATTGCAGTGAGACTGGTTTCAACATCAGCCCAGACGGTTCCGTTAACGAGATAATCAACAAAATAATTTTTCATGTAAGGTTCGTCATACTCAAAATGAAGCACGCCGTTACTGTAAGAGTAGCGAAGACCACCAAGAGTTGCGATGCGGTCAATTACTTCTTTTAGTGGGCGATTTTTTGCATTTAAAATGATGCCACCAGAAATGCTTGGATCGATGTCGACATCGATGTGCACCATGCGTCCAAATTCAATCAACGCATCTTTCAGAGGCACTTGATCAGTTACTGAAAAAGAAATAATTTTATCTCCGCCAACTACCGGGGGCGGGGGAGAAACAATTAATTTTGAAAGCTTAGGAATTGGCGCGTCTTTCGGGGCTTTTTCTGCAGATGCTTTAGCTGACTTTTCTTCATCGCTGCGTTTTTTAATAATCGTATCAAACGCTTCTTCGCGAGTGAGCCCGGTATCTGCGTCGAATGGGTCAATTCTTCCGCCAGAGCAAGAAGGCATGCAAATAGGCAGAGATAAAATCAGTGAAAAACACAGAAATTTTCTTATTAGGTGAGCTAGTCTAGACACTTGATTTTACTGGATAGATGAATGTTTTTTGAAGAAGAATTTTCTTTGAAGCGCCCGAACCTATGGAGAAAGTTTTTTTAATCAACCTGCTTTGTTTTGCCGTTTCATTTCGACGTCAAAACTTGCTTTTGCGGAAGCTGTTCGTGAAAATAAAAATAATTATTTCCCCTAAAAAATAATCAAAAATCTTCAATAAAAATGCTCAAAAATCAGGATAAAATTTTTACTAATCTTTACGGATTTGAATCGTCAAATCTTGAAGCGGCAAAAAAAAGAGGCGACTGGAACGACACTAAAAAATTTCTCGATTTAGGTTCTGATGCCCTGATTCAACAAGTTAAAGATTCTGGTTTGCGCGGCCGTGGTGGCGCAGGTTTTCCGACGGGAATGAAATGGTCATTTACACCAAAAAAAGCTGATCCAAAAGATGGTAAGCCACATTACTTAGTAATTAATGCCGACGAATCTGAGCCAGGAACCTGTAAGGATCGCGACATCCTGCGCAACGACCCACACAAACTTTTAGAAGGCTGTTTAATTGCTGCTCGCGCAATTAATTCTAACACCTGCTACATCTACATTCGCGGCGAATATTACAACGAAGCTGTCGCGTTGCAGCGTGCAATTGACGAGGCTTACGAGGCAAAATTAATCGGAAAAAATGCCTGTAATTCTGGTTGGGATTTAGATATTTTTATCCATCGCGGAGGCGGCGCTTACATCTGCGGAGAAGAAACCGCATTGCTCGAGAGTCTCGAAGGCAACAAAGGTCAGCCCCGCTTGAAGCCGCCATTTCCGGCACTTGTTGGGCTTTACGGCTGTCCGACAATAATTAATAATGTTGAATCAATCGCTGTTGTTCCAGAAATTCTTCGTCGCGGACCAGCTTGGTTCGCGGGTTTGGGCCGTGAAAAAAATACCGGCACAAAAATTTTCTGCATTTCTGGTCACGTCAACAAGCCTTGTAACGTCGAAGAAGAAATGGGAATTTCGCTCAAAGAATTAATCGAAAAACATGCCGGCGGAGTGCGCGGCGGTTGGGATAATTTACTCGCCGTAATTCCTGGCGGCTCATCAGTTCCAATGATCAGCAAAGAAGTTTGCGACACAGTTTTGATGGATTTCGATTCCCTAAAAGCAGCGGGAACAGGCCTCGGCACTGCTGGCGTCATCGTGATGGATAAATCAACCGACATCATCAAATCAATCGCGCGTCTTTCCCATTTTTATAAACACGAATCTTGCGGCCAATGCACGCCGTGCCGCGAGGGCACTGGCTGGATAATGCGCATCATGGACCGCATGGTTGAAGGAAATGCGAAAGTTGAAGAGATCGACCAGCTCTACAACTTAACCAAACAAATCGAAGGCCACACCATCTGCGCCCTCGGCGATGCAGCAGCCTGGCCGGTTCAAGGCCTCATCAAAAATTTCCGCGGTGAAATGGAGAGAAGAATTACCAACAAGTAATGACTAAAATCATCGCCCTAATCACCGCCTGTGGGCGCGGAAATCGCTTCAATCAAGGCGAGGGAATTCCTAAGCAATATTTGCCGCTTGCCGGTGTTTCACTTTTGCGTCACTCGATTTTGGCTTTTTTGAATCACCCAAAAATTGATGACGTGATTTGCGTGATTCACCCCGACGATGTTGCGCTTTACGAAGAAGCTGTGGCTGGGCTCGATTTATTAAATCCAGTTTTTGGTGGCGACACTCGTCAGGCCTCAATTCGTTTTGGCCTCGAAGCTCTGCGTGAAAATAATCCGGCGAAAGTTTTAATTCACGATGGCGTGCGCCCTTTCGTTTCTAAGCGCATCATTAATGGCATTTTGGAAAAGTTGGAAACTCATCCCGCAGTAATTCCTGCTGTTGCCGTCGAAGACACGCTGAAAAAAACTCACGACGGAAAAATCGAGTGGACTCTAGAGCGTGAAAATCTCTGGCGCGCGCAAACGCCGCAGGGCTTCATCTACCAAGATATTTTGAATTCGCACATCGCTTTCAAAGATTTAAATTTTACTGACGATTCTTCGCTGAACGAATATGCCGGAATTCCGGTGGCGATCGTTCCGGGTTCGCAAAATAATTTTAAAATCACCACCGAAGAAGATTACGAACGCGCTAAAAGTCTGGCGGCAATGATGATTCAAAATGTGCGTGAAGAAAATCGCTGCGGTAGCGGATTTGATGTTCACGCCTTTCGTGAGCGCAAAAAAGATGAAAATAATTTCATTCGAATTTGTGGAATTGACGTCGAATTCGACAAAAAAATCGAAGCGCATTCTGACGGCGATGTTGGCATTCACGCTTTGATCGACGCGATCCTCGGAGCAATCGGCGAAGGCGACATTGGCGAACATTTTCCGCCAAGCGACGCGAAGTGGCACAATGCCGATTCGCGTGAAATGCTCAAAATCACCAACCATTTACTGAAGAAAAAAGGCGGCACAATTTTAAATCTCGACATCACTTTGATTTGCGAAAAGCCAAAAATTTCTAAATTTAAAACTCAAATGAGAGCAGCGCTGGCAGAGGTTTTAAACATCTCAGCGACTCGCGTAAACGTGAAGGCAACAACAACTGAGAAGCTCGGATTTTTAGGAAGAGAAGAGGGAATTGCTGCGCAGGCTGTGGTGTTGATTGCGCTGGTTGAGAAAGCGGCTTAACCCAAATAAGGATCTGGGTTTAAAGATTTTGAGCACGGTGCTCAAAATTGCATTTTGGCCAGTGTTTACCAGGGATCAGCTTTTTAAATTGTGATTTTGAATCAAAAAAAAGTCTCAGGAATTTTTACGAAATCTTTCGCTTAATTCAAAAAGGGCAATGTGCGCTAAGGGGGGTCTGGTTACAAATTCTTCAAGCAGGCTTGCAGCAACTCATTCGCTTCTTTTTTT
The DNA here is from genome assembly GCA_945871805.1 of Rhizobium sp. Q54. GTDB lineage: Bacteria > Pseudomonadota > Alphaproteobacteria > Rickettsiales > UBA1997 > UBA2645. The sequence goes on from CAMBXE010000002.1 coordinate 46,403, forward strand.
ACTTTCTTTGCTGCGGCGGTTCCGAGTTCGGTCGCATCTTTTAGCTCAACTTTGCAGCTCGAATTAGTTTCGAAAATTTCACTTCCATCGTGACTCAAGATTTCGGTTCTGAGAATTAAATTTTCATTTTGAATTTCAGCATGAACTCCTACTGGCGTTGAGCAGGAAGCGCCAAGCTCACGCAAAAATGCGCGCTCGCATTTGATCGCAATCATTGTTTCTGCGTCGTTAATTTTCTTAAAAATTTCAGCAAATTTCTCGGCAGATTTTTTAATTTGCACCGCAAGAGATCCTTGTCCGCCAGCTGGCAACATCTCGGTTTTTTCGAAAGTTTTTTTGATCAAATGTTCTTTGTCGATTCTTGCCAATCCGCACACAGCAAGGACTGTCGCGTCAACCAAGCCTTCTTCAAGTTTGCGTAAACGCGTGTCGACATTGCCGCGAAAATTAATGATTTTTAAATCTGGACGCAGACGAAGAAGAATGGATTTGCGTCGAGATGACGAAGTTCCAATTACCGAGCCCTTCGGCAATTCTTCGATTTTGCTAAATTTGCTTGAGATGAAAGCGTCGCGCGCATCAAGGCGTGGCGTGAAAGCAACGATTTCGGTTTCTTCGTGAATTACTGGCGGAACATCTTTCGCGGAGTGAATCGCGGCGTCGATTTTATCTTGGAGAAGAGCCTCTTCGAGTTCTTTAATGAAGAGGCCTTTGCCGCCGATTTCAGCTAAATTGCGGTCTTGAATTTTGTCGCCGGAAGTGACGATTGGAACGATTTCGATTTGAAGATCGGGAAAGTGATCAGCTAAAAGGAGGTGAATTTCTGCAACTTGCGAGAGGGCTAGTTTACTGGTGCGAGTGCCGATTCGAATTTTCATCAATGAGCGGCAATCGAGAATTATCCTTGGCGAGCTTTGAAGCGTGGCTTTACTTTGTTAATTACGTAAAGACGACCTTTGCGACGAACGATTTTGCAGTTCTTGTCTCTATTTTTGGCAGACTTAAGGGAGTTGAAGATTTTCATGAAAACAGCTGAAAAATTTGGCTTAAAAATTGGGGGGAGTTACTTGAGGGCGGCGCAAAGTAGGAATCAAAAATTACCTGTCAACTTCGCCAAACACGATGTCTTGGGTCGAGATTACGGTAACCACATCAGCAAGCATGTGGCCTTTAACCATGAATTCCAATCCTTGCAAATGCGCGAAGCCAGGCGCACGAACGCGGCAGCGATGTGGTTTGCTTGAGCCGTCGGAAATAATATAAACCCCGAATTCACCTTTTGGCGCTTCGACTGCGGCGTAAGTTTCGCCGGCGGGCACGCGGTAGCCTTCGGTGAAAAGTTTGAAATGGTTGATCAGTGATTCCATATCGTGTTTTGCCTCGGATCTTTTTGGCGGAGAAATTTTTGGATCATCAACATTAACCGGACCTTCCGGCATTTTTTCGATGCATTGTAAAATTAATTTTACCGACTCGCGCATTTCTTCGACGCGGATTAAATAGCGATCGTAAGAGTCGCCATTTTTGCCAACGGGAATGTCGAAATCTAATTCGCCGTAAATTTCGTAGGGTTGTGATTTACGCAGATCCCAGGCGATTCCTGAGCCGCGGATCATTGGGCCGGAAAATCCCCAATCCAAAGCTTCTTCTTTGCTGACTACGCCAACATCGACCAGGCGCTGTTTGAAGATGCGATTGTCGGTGAGAAGGTCTTCCATGTCGTCGATTTTTTTCGGAAATTCTTCGGCAAATTTTTTAATTTCTGCGAGCAGGCCATCGGGCAAATCTTGGTGAACTCCGCCTGGACGAATGTAGGCTGCGTGCATTCTTGAACCAGAAACTTTTTCGTAAAATTCGAGCATTTTTTCGCGCTCTTCGAACATCCACAAAAGTGGCGTCATCGCGCCAACGTCTAGAGCCTGAGTGGTTATGGCCATGATGTGATTTAAAATGCGCGTGATTTCAGAAAATAAAACGCGAATGAATTGCGCGCGCCGCGGAACTTGAATGTTTAAAAGTTTTTCCACCGCCAAAGCAAAAGCATGCTCTTGGCACATTGGCGAAACGTAATCGAGACGATCAAAATAAGGGACGGCCTGTAAGTAAGTTTTGTATTCAATTAATTTTTCAGTGCCGCGATGAAGTAAGCCGATGTGCGGATCGGCGCGCATAATTACTTCTCCATCCATTTCAAGAACAAGGCGCAAAACGCCGTGCGCAGCGGGATGTTGTGGGCCAAAATTAATCGTAACGTTTTTGGTTTCGAGGGACATGAATTTAATTTTTTTAACCGCAATTCCTAAGTTTGTCACCGCATCCTCTAGTCTTTCACTGCGTCCTCCATTTTGTCACCCCGTCGAATGACGGGGTCCATACAGGGGTGTAGTGCTTGCGACGAGATGGACCCCGTCATTCGACGGGGTGACAAACTGAAGAGTGGGGTTGATTATTTTGAGTTAATTTGATCGAAGAAGGGCGACAAAATCAGAATTAAAAATCAAAAATCAATTTCTGGCAAAAAATAGATTTTGGGGACTTGAACCTTTTATTTGTTATTCCTAGGTTGCCCGCCCTTTTTATCCTAGCTCCCCAACCCCTTCCTCAAGCATGCAAAATAAAGGAAAAATCACGCAGGTAATTTCTGCGGTTGTTGATGTTGAATTTGAAAGCGGCGAAATGCCGGCGATCTATAACGCGCTTACTTGTCAAAATGATGGTAAAACATTGGTGCTCGAAGTGGCACTTCACGTCGGCGAAAAAACCGTGCGTACGATCGCCATGGATTCGACTGATGGATTAACTCGCGGTGCCGAAGTGATCGACACTGGCCGCCCAATTTCTGTTCCGGTTGGTGAAGGAACTTTGGGTCGCATCATGAACGTAATCGGCGAACCGATCGATGAAAAAGGCCCGATCGAATCGAAAGAACTATTCCCAATTCACGCTTCTGCCCCAGAGCTTGTAGAGCAAGCAACTGAAACCGAAATTCTTGTTACTGGTATTAAAGTAATCGACCTTCTCGCGCCTTATTCAAAAGGTGGTAAGATTGGTTTGTTTGGTGGTGCCGGCGTTGGCAAAACAGTTTTGATCATGGAATTGATTAACAACGTTGCGAAGGCTCACTCGGGATATTCAGTATTTGCCGGTGTTGGCGAAAGAACTCGTGAAGGTAATGACCTCTACCACGAGATGATGGATTCAGGCGTTATCGACGTAAAAAATTTAAAGAATTCTAAAGTTGCACTTGTTTACGGACAAATGAACGAGCCACCTGGAGCCCGCGCTCGCGTTGCTTTGACAGGTTTAACACAAGCAGAATATTTCCGCGACAAAGAAGGCCGCGACGTGCTTTTCTTCATCGATAATATCTTTCGTTTCACTCAGGCGGGTTCGGAAGTTTCTGCCTTGTTAGGTCGTATTCCTTCAGCTGTAGGTTACCAACCAACCCTTGCGACCGAAATGGGGATGATGCAAGAGCGAATCACTTCAACTAAGAATGGTTCGATCACTTCGGTGCAAGCGATTTATGTTCCGGCGGATGACTTGACTGATCCAGCGCCAGCGACTTCATTCGCTCACTTGGATGCTACTACAGTTCTTTCTCGTCAAATTGCTGAAATCGGTATTTATCCAGCGGTAGATCCTCTTGACTCAACCTCGCGCATCCTTGATCCGCGGATTGTTGGGCAAGAGCATTACGACGTTGCGCGTGAAGTGCAAAAAATTCTTCAGGCCTATAAATCTCTACAAGACATTATCGCGATTCTTGGGATGGACGAGCTTTCTGAAGAAGATAAATTGACCGTTGCTCGCGCTCGTAAGATCCAGCGTTTCTTGTCGCAACCTTTCCACGTCGCCGAAGTTTTCACTGGTGCGCCAGGAAAATTGGTTTCGCTGAAAGATACTGTTCAAGGCTTCAAATCAATTTGTGCCGGAGAGTATGATTATCTTCCTGAATCCGCTTTCTACATGGTCGGAAACATCGAAGAAGCAGTCGCTAAAGGCGAAAAACTTTTGCAAGAAGCGAAATAATGTCGAATCTAAAACTCGAAATCATTTCTCCAGAAGGTATTATTTTTAACGGCAATTGCCACATGGCCGTTATACCTTCAACCCTTGGTGACATTGGCTTCATGTATGGGCATGAAGCTGTTGTTGCTTTGATTCGCGAAGGTCAAATTACTGTTTTTGACGACAAGCAAAATATCGTAAAACAGATTGATGTTGTCGGCGGTTACGTCGAGATGAATGGCGCCGAAAAACTTTCGGTCCTGGTTGATGGAAGCGTTAAAAGCTGATCTCGTCTTGTTATAATTTATTGAGAGCGCTCTAAATTATTTATTCTGTTTACTCCTCGTACTTTTTAACTCATTTGCCCATCTCTTTTTTGTTACTCCGACAAATTACAGGCCTCATCTCGTCACAAGTATTTTAGTAAAAATAAAGACAGAAAATGTCGCGCCTCTGCATAGAGCAAGGCACTCGAAGGAACGCCAGAAGAAAGATTCGGGATTTAAGGATTTCGAGCCGAATCCGTCGAATTTCTACAGGAACAGTAAATTTCTTCTTGAGTCCTGCAAAAGTAAAATTATATTTTACCAAAGTCTTCCCACGGACTACACCACAAATCCCAGAACTCTTGAGATCGCCACTCTCAAGAGTTTTAGAAATTCAAGATCACTGTTTTTTAAGATCGGGATGGAGGCTAGTTCAGCCTGGCAAGAGTAAGTCGCATCTCATAAAGCTCCTTAATTTTGGGCCGTGACCGACATCAATAGTTTCTCTTTTTCAATTCTAAATTGAGTTCGGGAATTTTCGAAAAATTGCGCACGGGCTTGAGAGAGAATTCTAGTCCATTTTTTATTCTCACTAAACTGTGGGCGTGAAAATTTTTATCGTCGCGATTTTCGAAATCGGAACGGTAATGCGCGCCGCGACTTTCGCGACGATTCAGCGCAGAAAAATTTGTCGCTAAAGAATTTAGCAAAAGATTTTCGAGCTCAAAATAAGCAACTAATTCTTCGTTCCAGATCAGGTTTTTATTTTTGATTTTGTAATTTTTGAAAATTTCGTAAAGTTCGCGAGTCTTTGCCAATCCTAGCTCTAACAGCTTCTCGTCGCGAAAAACCCCGAGATGTTTTTCGTTTGCCTCCTGAAGAAGTTTTTTCAGTGCGGGTAAATGGATCCCGTCATTCGACGGGGTGACAACACCGCTCTCCACTCTCCCTTTTGTCACCCCGTCGAATGACGGGGTCCATGTTGAAGCGATGAAAATATTTTTTAGTTTTTCGATTTTTTCCGCGGCGATTTTTTCCGCGATTTTTTCCGCGATTTTTGTGTTTTGTTGCGAAGATTTTTCCGCCGCTTTTTTTCCAGCGATTTTGCCGAAGACGATTAAATCTAGTAAAGAATTACACCCTAAGCGATTGGCTCCGTGCACAGAAACGCAGGCTGTTTCACCTACTGCCATCAGGCCATCAATCACATTGCAATCTAGATCAGTTGGAATTCCACCCATCGTGTAATGAGCAGAAGGCGAGACGGGAATTAAATCTTTTTTAACATCAAGACGGACGAAATTTTTTACCAACTCGATCACGCCAGGAAGTTTATTATACAAAACTTCTTCGCTCAAATGACGTAGATCGAGATAAATTTTTTCTCCCTTGCGGATCTCAGTAGCCATTGCTTGCGAGACTACATCTCTTGATGCGAGCTCCAACATTTTTGGCGCGTAATTTTGCATGAAACGTTCGCCGGAAGAATTGACTAAGTATCCCCCCTCGCCTCGCGCAGCCTCGGTTACAAGAAATCCAAGACCTTGAATTCCAGTCGGATGAAATTGCACAAATTCCATGTCTTGCAGAGGCAGCCCTTCTTTGAAAACTAGGGCAGAACCATCGCCAGTACAGATCAAAGAGGATGTCGTATTTTGATAAATTTGGCTGTAGCCGCCGGTCGCAAGAATTATTGTCGATGCAGAAAAAATTACCAACTCACCAGAATTTAAATCAAGAGCAAGACAGCCGTGACAGTGGCTTTTTTCTTGGCTTGATGACTCAACTAATAAATCAGTAACAAAAAATTCTGAGAAAAATTTCACCCCATTTTTTAGCGCTTGTTCATGCAGAGTGTGAAGAATTGTGTGTCCCGTTTTATCCTTGGAATAGCAGGCGCGATAGGCAGCTCCGCCTTGACCAAAATTTGTAGTTTGGCCGCCGTAGGCGCGTTGAGAAATCTTGCCATTTTCTCCGCGCGAAAAAACTACGCCCATTTTTTCTAAATCTAGAATTGCTGTTTGTGCTTCGCGGCAAAGTAATTCAACCGCGTCGTTATCGGCTAAATAATCTGCGCCTTTTAGCGTGTCGTAGGCGTGCCATTTCCAATCGTCATTTTCCACATTGCTGAGCGTGGCATTGATTCCGCCTTTGGCCGCAACTGTGTGGCTGCTGGTAGGAACGACTTTACTAATTACCGCAATATTTTTTGCGCCAGCTTCAATCGCTGAAATTGCCGCCATTAAACCAGCGCCACCTGAGCCAATAATTATAATGTCGAAAGATTGTTTAGAGATTAACAAATTTTTGATTTTTACTTTGTAATTTTGGATGCTCTCCAAATCTAAAATCTAATTTCTTAAAATTGATAAAAGTTCTTCTTTGTTGCTTAAACGAACAAAAAAATCTTCCCAAAGTTTTTACTGACCTCTTCCGCGAATTAAAAAAATTGGATGAAAAGTTTGAAGTCATAATGTGCATTGACGGCACGTTTGATGGGTCTTCGCGCATTATTTCTGAATTTCAGAAATCTCATAAAATAAAAGTTCTGCCAAAAAAAAATCAGCGCGGACTAGGACTTGCCTACAAAAGACTTTTTCTTGAAGTGATCAAAAATTCTGTCGACGAGGATTTGGTAATTACGCTTGATGCTGATAATACTCATAACCCGAAACAGCTTTTAGAAATGCTCAAGCATTTTAGAAAAAATTCGCTCGATTTTCTCGTCGCCTCACGTTTTTGTGGAAATAGCGTGATGTCAGATTTTCCAATTCATCGTCAACTAATCAGTAAATCTACCTCGCTTCTTTTACAGAATATTTTTGCCGTAAAAAAAGTTTCCGGCGAAAAATTGCAAGATTACACCAGTGGTTATCGCATCTACAAAGTTGAAAAATTGAAAAAACTTTTCGCTCAAGAAAAAGATGATTTTATCACCGAGCCAGAATTTACCTATACTTGCGAGATTTTAATAAAATTAGCGCGACTCGATTCTCGTCTTGATGAAATTCCAATTTTTTACGATTACGGCAAAAAAATTGGTAAAAGCAAATTGCGCGTCGGCAGAAACTTTTGGCGATTATTAGTGATGCTAAGAAGATTGTTTTTCGCACCGCAAAATTGACTAAAATTTTTCTTTCTCTAAGACGCGCACCTATCTTTTCGGCTCTAAAATAATCCTCCAAAATAATGACACAAAAAAGACGAGTTGTCGTAACGGGCATTGGTGCTGTTACGCCTTTATTTGCAACTGCTGAAGGCACGTGGGCAAAATTGATTAACGGTGAATCTGGCTTGGGACTTATTACCATTTTTAATCCTGAAGAATCTCCGTGTAAAATCGCCGGCGAAGTAAAATGCGGCACGGAAGAAGGCATGTTTAATCTCGATAGTTACGTCGACATTAAAGAGCAGAAAAAAATGGATCGCTTCATTCATTTTGCCATGGGAGCAGCTGATCAAGCGATTGCTGATTCGGGCTGGAAAGCAGAAAGTGAAGAGCAGCAATATCGCACCGGCGTGATGATCGGCTCTGGCATCGGTGGGCTTCCAGCGATTGAAAAAACTGCGATCACGATGAAAGAAAGAGGGATCAGAAAAATCAGTCCATTCTTCATCCCGCAAAGTTTGATCAATCTTGCTTCCGGACAAGTTTCAATTAAGCACGGATACATGGGGCCAAATCATGCGATCGTTACTGCTTGCGCGACAGGCACTCACGCGATTGGCGATTCTGCACGCATGATCGAATATGGTGATGTTGACGTGATGATTGCCGGCGGCGCTGAATCAGCAATTTGTGAAGTTGGCATTGGCGGGTTCGCTTCTTTGCGCGCTCTTTCCACTAATTTTAATGACAATCCAGCTGCCGGTTCGCGTCCCTGGGACAAGAATCGCGATGGTTTCGTAATGGGCGAAGGCGCAGGTATTGTTGTTCTCGAAGAATTAGAACATGCCAAAAAACGCGGTGCAAAAATTTATGCGGAAGTTATGGGTTACGGAATGTCGGGAGATGCTTATCACATCACCGCTCCAGAAAGTTCTGGTCGTGGCTCAACTTACGCCATGAAGTTGGCGCTGAAGCATGCGGGCATGAATCCAGAAGATATCGATTACATCAACGCTCACGGCACTTCAACTCCGATGGGCGATGAGATTGAAGTTAATTCCGTCAAAAAAGTTTTCGGTGATCACTCTTATAAACTTTCAATGTCTTCAACCAAGTCATCGATCGGACACTTGCTGGGCGCGGCTGGAGCTGTTGAAGCAATTTTTTCCATTCAAGCAATTCGTGATAATGTTGCGCCGCCAACATTAAATCTCGATGAGCCTTCAGAGGGCTGCGACATTGATTTGGTAGCCAAGCAAGCGAAGCAAAGAAAGATTGATGTTGTTATGTCTAATTCATTTGGCTTCGGCGGAACTAACGCCTGTTTGATCTTAAAGCGCTTTGCATGAACGAAGGTAGTCACATCAAACACAAAATCCTGATTGGCTGCGCGACCTTGTCGGTGCTGGTTATTTGCTACCTCGTCCTAACGCTGGGTATGATCATGTATTTCAGCGCGCCAAACTCTTACCACAAAGCGGATAAGCGTTTTGTGATTGAAAGAGGAATGACGTTGCGTGAAGTGGTCGATAAGCTGCATCAAGAAAATATCATCAAAAGTCCCAACACTTTTCTCTACATTGGTCAAATGATTAAGGGGGTAGATCCCAAAGTGCGCTACGGCGAATATTTTTTTGAGAAGCACATCTCTTACTACAAGATTCTCCACAAGATGACGCACGGAAATATTTTTTTCCGCAAAGTTACGGTTGCTGAAGGGCTTTCAACCCACTCTTCTCTTTCTACCATTAATCAGGCAGCGGGCTTGATTGGCCAATTGCCAGAGGATGTTAAAGAAGGTTCATTATTGCCGGAGACTTATTTTTATTCTTACAACGATACCAAGGCTGGCCTAATCAAGCGCATGCAAGAATCGATGAAAAGGCATGTGGATGGACTTTGGGAACAGCGCGATCAATCAATCCCAATCAAAAATAAAGAGCAGGCAGTTATTTTGGCTTCAATCGTTGAGCGCGAAACTAGCATCGAAAGCGAGCGCGGCAAAGTTGCCTCGGTCTTCGTTAACCGCTTGCGTAAAGGTATGAAACTGCAATCGGATCCAACGATTATTTATTCATTCACTTTCGGAAATAAGCAGCTCGAGCGCCCAATCAGAGTTAGCGATATTCAAAATAATTCACCTTTCAACACCTACCACATTTACGGCCTTCCGCCTGCTCCTATTTGTAATCCTGGAGTTGCCTCGCTTAAAGCGGTGCTAAATCCGCTTCAAACCGATTATTTATTTTTCGTTGCTAGCGGAACCGGAGACCATGTTTTCTCTTCGACCATCCAAGAACATAACGCGAATGTAGCGAGATATCGCAGTGTGATGCGCGCAAAAGAAGCTCAATAAATTTATCCACGATCTTTCCCCGTCATCCCCGCGCAGGCGGGGATCCAGGACAGCACGCTTAAGAGAAAGTTACTAACATCCTGGATCCCCGCCTGCGCGGGGATGACGGGGAAAGATCGAGTCAAATTATTAAACTTTTACAAATGCCAAAATTCGACAAATCAAAACTCCCTTCTCGCTACGTCACCAATTCGCACGGCTGCGAAGGTCGCAAGACGATGCTTTATAACATCAAGACCGACTTGTATCCACAGGGCTTGACCGACGAAGATTTATCCGCGCCTTTCGTTGGAGTTGTCAGTGCTTGGAACGAGGCCGCGCCTTGTAATATTGCACTTCAACGCCAAGCCCAACCGGCAAAAAAAGGCGTAAAAGATTTTGGCGGAACGCCGCGCGAATTCACGACAATCACAGTTACAGACGGCATCGCCAACGGACATCAAGGCATGAAATCTTCGCTCGTTTCTCGCGAAGTAATCGCCGATTCGATCGAGGTGACAGTGCGCGGACATTGCTACGACGCCCTAGTTGGAATAGCGGGCTGCGACAAATCTTTACCCGGAATGATGATGGCAATGGTGCGTCTCAATGTACCATCCGTCTTTATGTATGGCGGCTCGATCCTTCCGGGAAGATTCAAAGGAAAAGATGTGACAATCGTTGATGTCTTTGAAGCCGTAGGTCAAAGAGACGCCGGAAAAATGTCGGAAGAAGATTTACAAATTCTCACTAAAGCCGCTTGCCCAAGCGCTGGCGCGTGCGGCGGACAATTTACCGCCAACACCATGGCCTGTGTTTCCGAAGCAATGGGTCTTGCACTTCCGGGCTCTTCTGGTGCTCCCGCGCCTTACGAATCAAGAGACGAATATGCTTATCAATCTGGAAAAGCGGTGATGAATTTGCTCGAAAAAAATATCAAAGCGCGCGACATCGTTACTAAAAAATCTCTCGAAAATGCCGCGACGATTGTTGCCGCAACTGGCGGATCAACCAACGCCGTTCTTCACTTGCCGGCAATTGCTAATGAGTGCGGAATTGATTTCGATATTTTTGCCGTCGGAGAAATTTTTAAAAAAACTCCCTACATCGCCGACATGAAGCCGGGCGGAAAATATGTCGCGAAAGATTTATTCGAAGTTGGCGGGGTGCAAATGATCTTAAAAGTTTTGCTCGATGCGGGCTACATCCACGGCGATTGCTTGACTGTCACCGGAAAAACAATGGCTGAAAATTTGGCCGAAATAAAGTTTAACGAAAACCAAGATGTGGTTTATCGTCCGGAAAAACCCTTGTCGCCAACTGGCGGGGTTGTAACGCTGCGGGGCAATTTGGCCACCGATGGCGCAGTCGTAAAAGTTGCCGGAATGACAAGCGACGCGCAAATTTTTACCGGCAGCGCTTTATGTTTTGATTCCGAAGAAGAGTGCTTCAAAGCAGTTGAGTGTAAGAGATACAAAGAAGGAGATGTTTTGGTAATTCGTTATGAAGGTCCAAAAGGCGGCCCAGGAATGCGCGAAATGTTGGCGACAACTGCTGCGATTTATGGCCAAGGAATGGGCAGTAAAGTTGCCCTAATCACCGACGGCAGATTCTCTGGCGGCACTAGAGGCTTCTGCATCGGTCACATATCCCCGGAAGCCGCAGATGGCGGCATGATCGCGCTCTTAAAAGACGGCGATCAAATCACCATCGATGCAATTAAAGGCACAATCGATGTTGCCCTAAGTGACGCCGAAATATCTTCCCGCAAAGCCGCATGGCGACCAAGAGAAAATGACTACCAGTCAGGAACTTTGTGGAAATATGCGCAAACAGTAGGCTCCGCCAGGTTCGGCGCCGTCACTCATCCTGGCGCGAAAGCAGAAAAAATTTCTTACGATAAGATTTAACCCAGATCCGTCATTAGAATCACGCCATTATCTCTACTAACCCTTAATTCTATTAACCTCGTTCTCCGCTCCGCTCCGTCAGCGTATGCATGCTACGCTTCCGGTGCGGTGCTCGTCCGAGACTAATAGAATTAAGGGTTAGCGAGATACTGTCGCAATTCTAATGACGGATCTGGGTTTAATTCACGATTATTTACCAGATAACCGTGAACAGACACCAAAACTCACTTGATTTTCACGGTTATTAATTAAATAACGTGAACAAAGTAAATCGAGAAATATCCAAAATATGCCAAAAGACAGCGACAGTTTCGGCAGAATAGCCACCCTCCGTCAAAGATATTTCAAGGCCGCAAAGGGCAAAGAGGCTTTACTCAAATTGATCGCGGAAACTGAAATTTCTGAGCAAGTCTACAACTCCAACGCCATTGAAAACAGTACGCTCTCACTCGAAGAAACCGAAAAAATTCTCCTACAAATTGATCTCGACCGCTACATCACTGAGCGCGAAATTTTCGAAGCAAAAAATCTTGCCCGAGTCGTTGGTTACATCGAAAAAAAATCTAAAGAAAAAGAGCTAACACTCGAAGTGATTTTGTCTCTGCACAAAATGTTGATCTCGAACATTCGCGACAATATTGCCGGCAGATTTCGCAAAAATAATGAATATGTAAAAGTCGGCAATCACATCGCTCCGGCCCCAAAAGAAATCGTCAGCCTACTCGAAGACATGCTTTTTGATTATCACGGATCTGCTCACGAAAACATCGCCAAGCGCATCGCTCGTCTCCATCTAACCTTCGAACACATTCATCCATTCGTTGACGGAAATGGCCGTATCGGTCGCATTATTAACAATTATTTGCTGATCCGCGAAGGCTTCGTTCCAATTAATATCAAGTTCATCGAGCGCCAAAAATATTACGACGCCTTCAAAGAATTCGACAAAAAAGGCTCAACAAAAATCATGGAAGAGATCGTCAGCAAAGCTCTCACCAACAGCTATCACAAAAGATTGGCTTACTTAGAAGGTAAAAAAATTGTCACACTTTTAGAGCATTCCAAGACGAGTAAAATCTCTCACTCCAACCTACTAAACAAAGCCAATCGCCAAACTATTGAGGCATTTTTGGAGAAGGGGGCTTGGAAAATTGGCGTTGAGATTGAGAAGAAAAAACCGACAAGAAAGACAGCTAAAAAATGATCAAAATTTCACGCAAACTAAACAAATGAACTCTGCACAAAAGCCTTCCATTCTAGGCCGTAACTGGCATCAAAAAACTTTTGACGAACGTCACGCGTTGGCTATTTTACAGCGCTTTGAGATTTCAGAAGTTTTGAGTAATCTACTTTCTGCGCGCGAAATTTCTTTGGGTGAAATCGAAAATTTTCTTGAGCCAAAAATTAAAACTTCACTGCCAGATCCGTTTGAATTGAACGACATGGATAAGGCAGTTGCTCATGTGATTGAGGCGATTCACGCGCGAAAAAAAATCACAATTTTTGCGGATTACGACGTTGATGGCGCAACAAGTTCGGCCTTGCTTAAGCGCTTCTTCCGTGAGGCGGGAGTTAATGCCGACATCTACATTCCTGATCGTGTTTTGGAAGGTTACGGACCGAATTCGCAGGCGCTTTTAAATCTAAAAAAATCCGGAACAGATTTGGTAATCACGCTTGATTGCGGCACTGTCGCTTTCAAGCCGCTCGAAGATGCAGCCGCTGTGGGCCTGGATATTATCGTGATCGATCACCATCTCGGAGTTCTTGAAAAACCTCAGTCGATCGCGGTGATTAATCCGAATTTACTCGACGAAAAATTCCCGCACAAAAATCTCTGCGCTGCCGGTGTAACGTTTTTATTTGTGGTCGCGATCAATAAAAAATTGCGTGAAGAAAATTTTTACGCGCAAAAAAAAGAGCCGAATCTTTTGAATCTTCTCGACCTCGTCGCACTTGGAACTGTTTGCGATGTGATGTCTTTAACTGGCTTAAATCGTGCCTTCGTAGCTGCTGGTTTAAAAATTTTAAAGCAGAGAAAAAATTTAGGTTTGCGCGAAATTTGTGATTTAGCCGGACTCGACGAAGAGCCTTCTGCTTACCATCTGGGTTTTGTAATTGGCCCGCGCATCAATGCCGGCGGGCGGGTAGGAAAATCTGATTTAGGCGCGACAATTCTTTCAAGCGAAGATGAGGAAGAGGTAAAAGCGATCGCGCAGCAGTTAGAAACTTTTAATAAGCAGCGCAAAGAGATTGAAGTGCAAGTTTTGGAAGAGGCCGTGAAGTCGCTGGAGTCTGGCCCGTTGACGCGTAGCGCAACAGAGCCATGGGCTGGCGGCTTTTCAAAAAATGATCCAATAATTTTTGCCGTCGCAAAAAACTGGCATCAAGGCGTAATCGGAATCGTCGCGTCACGTCTAAAAGATTTGTACAACAAGCCCGTCGCCGTAATCGCGATTGACGATGAAGGCAAGAAGGGCAAGGCCTCGTGCCGCTCAATTTCTGGAATCGACTTCGGCGGAGAAATTTTAAAAGCGCGATTGGAAGGCTTGTTGATTGAAGGCGGAGGCCATGCGATGGCTGGTGGATTTTCGGTTGCCCCAGAAAAAATTTCTGAACTTCACCAATTTTTCTGTAAAAATTTAGCGCAAAAAGTCGAAGAAATTTCTGCGCAAAAAAATGCTGAATTCGACATTGCGCTCGATCTTGCGCAGGTGAATTTAGATTTACTAAAAGAGCTGGCAAAGCTTGAGCCATTTGGCGTCGGCAACATGCGTCCAAAATTTCTTCTGCGTAATGTAACGAAGGTAAAAGCAAATCTAGTTGGCCAAACCGCTGAACATATTTCCTGCATTTTTTCAGCAAAATCCGCCCTTGGATTTAACGGCCAAATCCAAGCAATCGCCTTTCGCAGCAACAAAACTCCCCTCGGCGAAATGCTCCTCGATCCGAAATTTACCAAACCAATCAGCCTTATCGGAACCTTGAATATCAACGCCTGGATGGGCGTAGAGAAGGTGCAGATGATCATCGAAGATGTGTTAATTTAACCTGATTGCTTGATCCGAAAAATTTACCGGTGATTGGTGTTGATGGCGCGCGGAGAATTTTAGATGTGAAGAAATCATAAAATTCTAATTCACGAGTTACTTAGTTAAACTCGTGAATTGAGAGAGAAAATTCGTCCAATTCACGAGTTAAGGTATGGAACTCGTGAATTCAAAATGTCAGAAAAAAAAGATCAGATGGCTTTCGCGCCTCTGGGATGTTGGTCTCTTGAGCTGTAGGGTAGATTTTGTACGCGTGTACAAAATCTAGGAAAATTCTTCTTTTGTCACCTCGTCATCCTTAATTCGGCTCGAAATATTGTCACAAAACTAACCCCGTCATTACTAGGAGCGAAAGCGAGGCGGCAATCCAGAATGGTAATGGTTGGAAGAAATGGATTGCCGCGCTTCGCTCGCAATGACGTGACGAGAAAGAGCGGGCAAAAAAAGGGTCAGACCCCTAAGAGTCTGACCCTTTCTTTACTCAGAAAATTTCAGCAAATACCTACAAAGTTTTTCTTAATTCTTTCGTTGCATCAACCATCGCCGTAAGTGCGGCCTTGGTTTCTGGCCAGTCACGAGTCTTCAAGCCACAATCAGGATTTACCCAGATTTGTTCAGGTTTCAAAACATCGAGTGCCTTTTGCAGAAGATTTTTCATTTCATCTTTTGCGGGCACGCGCGGGCTGTGAATGTCGTAAACGCCGGGCCCGATTTCGTTTGGATATTTGAAGTTCACGAATGAATTGAGTAGCTCCATTTGCGAGCGCGAAGTTTCGATTGAAATCACGTCTGCATCCATTTTTGCGATCTCGCCGATGATGTCGTTAAATTCAGAGTAGCACATGTGAGTGTGAATCTGAGTTCGATCTTCAACACCTGAAGCACTGATTCTAAAGGCTTCAACCGCCCATTTCAAATATTCGTTCCACTTATTTTTGCGGATCGGCAGACCTTCGCGCAGTGCGGCTTCATCAATTTGAATGATTTTAATTCCGGCAGCTTCGAGATCACAAACTTCGTCACGAATGGCGAAAGCGATTTGCAGAGCCGTGTTTTTTCTAGGCTGATCGTCACGCACGAAAGACCATTGCAGAATCGTGATCGGGCCGGTGAGCATTCCTTTCATGATTTTTTTGGTTTGGCTTTGTGCATATTTCGCCCATTCAACCGTCATTGCTTTCGGACGAGAAATATCGCCAAAAATAACTGGCGGCTTCACGCAGCGCGAGCCGTAGCTTTGCACCCAGCCATTTTTGGTGAAGACGAATCCCGCGAGTTGTTCGCCGAAATATTCGACCATGTCGTTACGTTCGAATTCGCCGTGAACCAAAACATCGAGACCAATTTCTTCTTGGAAGCGAATGGTGCGCGTGGTTTCTTCCTGCACGAATTTTTCGTAATCAGCGGCAGAAATTTTTTCGGCTTTGAAATCAGCGCGAAATTTACGTACTTCTTTTGTTTGTGGGAAAGAGCCGATTGTCGTAGTTGGCAGTAAGGGCAAATCAATGTACGCAGCCTGAATTTTTTTGCGCTCAGTGAAATTACTTTTGCGATTCATCAAGGATTCGTCGATTTCCGCGACGCGTTTTTTGACGAGTTCGTTGTGAATTCTGCGCGAAATTTTGCGTGCTTTGAGTATTGTTTTATTCGCAGAAATTTCTGCCTTAACTTTGAAATCTTCGCCATCTGCCGCTTGCGCAACGATTGCAAGTTCCGCAAGTTTTTGCGTCGCAAATGCCAACCAAGACCTCAATTCTGAATCGAGCTGGGTTTCACTGTCGAGATCAACCGGAGTGTGAATCAACGAGCAGGAAGGCCCTACAATTAAGCGTCCACGACCAAGTTTATCTGATGCTTTTTTCACCAACTCAGCTGATTTTTCCAAATTATTGATCCAGATATTACGACCGTCGATTACGCCGAGAGACAAGGTTTGGCCTGACTTAACCAGATTAAGAACTTCTTCAAATTGTGAAGGAGCGCGAACCAAATCAACGTGAACTGATTCGGTGCCAAGATCAAAAGCAAGGGCCGCATTTTCGCTTAAAGAATCGAAGTAAGTTGCGAGGTGAAGTTTGATTTCACCCGCTTGTTGCTTGAGTTGCGGGTAGGCTTTCAAGTAAGCTTGAATTGCTTCAGCAGACAAATCTGTAACCAAAAATGGCTCGTCGATTTGTACATCTTTCACGCCGATTTCATTCAATTTTTTGAAAAGTTGCGAGTAAGCAGCGAGAAGATTTTCGAGCAAATCTAACTTATTTGAACCGTCAATCGACTTGCCAAGAAGCAAGAAACTGACTGGCCCGATGATCACCGGACGAGTTTCAATTCCTAATTTTTTTGCTTCCAAAAATTCGTCAAAAATTTTGCTCGAAGAA
This sequence comes from Rhizobium sp. Q54, assembly GCA_945871805.1. GTDB lineage: Bacteria > Pseudomonadota > Alphaproteobacteria > Rickettsiales > UBA1997 > UBA2645. The sequence goes on from CAMBXE010000002.1 coordinate 63,462, forward strand.
ATTTTGAACTGCTGATTTTTTTTGAATTCAGCAACGATGTAATGGTAGTTGGTGTCGAACCATTTGGTCATTTCCATTGCCGTTACTTCATCCGCACCGCGCGCCATTGCGAAGTAAAGATCGAGTCCGGAGAATTTAGTAAAGCGGTCGGGAGTTGCTCCAAACAAGGTCTGAGCATCAAGAATGTGGTCGTAAAAAGAGAAGTCGTTCGAGGGAATAAAATGAATTCCGTTGGCCCTTTGCTCCTCCCAATTTTTTCTTCTAATATCCGCCGCAGCTTCTTGCAGATCGGCGACGCAAGAATTTAGTTCTGTCGCGCTAAGCGCCGACTGGGTTTTTTTCCAATAGCTTTCGACGGCTTTTTTAAGTTCGCGATTAGCACCAATTCTCGGAAATCCGAGCGAAGCAGTTTTTAACATTTTTAGTTTGATTGAGATTGTGCAAGGCTTTGCAACAAGGAAAGGTGCGGGCTCGCAATTCGCAAAAAATATTTTTGGTTTACCTAAAGGCAAGGTAGTTCTACTTTTGCGCGAAGTATTTCCTTTAAAAATTTTTCAAAAAATGACAATTCACAAAACTGATTTGGTTGTTGTTGGCGCTGGTCCAACAGGTTTATTCGCAGTCTTTGAAGCAGGAATGCTAAAAATGAAATGCCACGTGATCGACTCGCTTGAAGTCATTGGTGGCCAGTGTTGCGCGCTTTATCCAGAGAAGCCGATTTACGATATTCCTGCTCATCCAAAAATTTTAGCAAGTGAGTTGATCGAGATGCTTGAAGCGCAAGCGACGCCGTTTCATCCGACTTACCATTTGAATCAACGTGTTGAAAAATTTGTTAAAAATGCGGACGGAAGTTTTTTGGTTACGACTTCAAAAAATACCAAAATCGAATGTAAGGCTTTGATCATCGCGGCAGGCTGCGGCGCCTTTGGCCCCAACCGTCCGCCGCTTGAAGGTCTCGAAGAATTTGAAGGCACTTCAATTTTCTACGCCGTGCGCAGTAAAGCCGAATTTGCCGGAAAAAATATTGTGATTGCTGGTGGCGGCGATTCAGCTGTGGATTGGGCGATTAGCCTTTCTGAAATCGCGAAAAAAGTTTACGTAATTCATCGCCGCGACAAATTTCGCTGCGCCCCAGAAAGCGCCGATAAAATGAAAAAATTATCCGAAGAAGGAAAAATCGAGTTAGTAATTCCTTACCAGCTTGATGGTCTTGAAGGCTCAGAAGGCAAGCTTTCAGCAGTGTTGGTAAAAGATTTCGACGGCAATGTAAAAAAACTCGAAGCTGATTATTTGTTGCCATTCTTCGGCCTAGCCATGGAACTCGGCCCAATCGCTGATTGGGGTCTAAGCCTTCACAAACACCATCTCGACGTTGATGTTTCAACAATGCAAACATCAGAGCCCGGAATCTACGCCATCGGCGACATCGCGACCTACAAAAATAAACTGAAGTTAATCCTCACGGGATTTGCCGAAGCCGCAACAGCAGCGCATGATTTGCACAAAGTTGTTTACCCAAATCAGGCTTACAATTTTGAATATTCGACGAGCAAAGGGGTTTTGTAATTCGGTCAGTCTCCTTTGCAAAAGGAGGTGGCGCACGAGCGCCGGAGGATTTCTCGAGGCAAGAGAAATCGCCATCCGACACTCTCGTGGATCCCATCTCTTTCTCAAAGAGAATTTTTGCCCGAGAATTCGATCAAGATTTGTCGGTCAAAAAATTAATAAAATTAAACCACTCAACTACGTCCAAAATTTCTCAAGCGCATGTACCTAAAAAAAATCCTAATCGAAAATGTTGGCCCGATTGAGAAGCTTGATATTGAGCTCCCATTTCACAAAGAGGGGGGAGCAGATAAAAATCCAAAGCCGCTGATTTTAGTCGGGCAAAACGGGAGTGGAAAAAGCACGATTTTGTCGTTTGTGGTAAATGCATTTTTTGACATGAAGAGACTTTCTTACGATATGCAGGATGAAATCGAGATGACCTCTACATTTCGCTTTCGAAGTTCTCTTCAAATTAAGAGTGGAGCCAAGTATTGTTGGTCGAAATTTGTTTTTGATGATAATGTTTCTTCGGTTGAGTTTGGAACTAGCTTGTTAGAAGGCGAGCTCACTGAAGACCTCAAGAAAAAGAAAGAGGAGGCTGGTAAATGGGGTTCCAAATTTTCATCCGGTGGCAAAAAGGATTTATACAAAAAGGGGGTATTTTTATATTTCCCTCCCAATCGTTCGGAGGATCCGAATTGGTTTTATGCTAATGGGCTGAATCTTAAACCTGAATTCAAAGATCCAGAGCAATTAGCTGATAAAACAGATAGAGAAATAATTCAAAAAAGCCCTCTAAAAAAAATTAAAAATTGGCTTTTAGACTTGCTGCTCGACGAGTATGGATTGAAAGATCAAAAAGCCGCTGCTTTGAGATCGTCCGTAGAATCATTAACGCAGGATCTTTTAGGAAAACCGAGTCCTGTAAGATTTGGTTTTTGTGATCGTCGAAATAGAAAAATTCGGGTTGTTGAAACCTCTAGCTATACCATGGTCTGTCCTGACCTTTTTGCGATGTCTTCCGGCGAGGTTTCTTTGTTTTGTATGTTTTGTGCAATCTTGCGCGATGCCGACTTTCGTTTAGCCGATCTCGTCGCAGATTTAAGTTTTAATAAAACTCAAGACATCGAAGGAATTGTTGTGATTGATGAAATCGACCTTCATTTGCATACAAATTTACAGGCAGAAGTTTTGCCAAAACTCATTTCACTGTTTCCTAAAATTCAATTCATCATCACAACGCATTCGCCGATTTTTTTATTGGGGATGGAGAATTTAAAAGATGAAAAAGGTGATAAAGTTTTTGGTGACGGAAATTTCGTGATTCGTGAGATTTCTGGCGGAAAAGAAAAAGAAATTAAGGCTGAAGATTTTTCGGAATATAAAGAGGTTTTCGAACTAATAAAAATCAGGAATTCTAATGAAAATATTTTGGTGCCCGAGGGGAAGCTGGATATCAAATACATCGAAAGAGCGGCAGAATTATTGAATAAAGCGGATATTTTGAAGCAGTTTGATTTTGGGCATGTTGAAGGTGCTGGACAACTAGATAATCTCTGGGGAGAGAAAGAGAAAAGCTTAAAATTGGTAAAGAAGAAAGTGGTGCTTCTCTATGATTGCGACACCGATAAAGCGGGTAAAAATGCAAATTATCAAAATAAAAAAGATGAAAGTTTTCCAGCGGAAAATCCTTGGATTTTTAAAAGAGTGATTCCGATGCAAGTTTCTAATTCTTTTAAAACCGGAATAGAAAATTTGTTTCCCGACAGTGTTATGGAGCGACTTAAAGAATTGGGGTATGTGGAATATGTTGAGCCCGCTTCTGAGAGGGTGAACGGAGTTCTGCGGCAAGGTGTTAGTAATTTTTATAGGATCGGCGGAGTTAGTAAAAGTGAACAGTACTCAAGTAAGAAGCAAATCTGCGAACATCTTTGCTCCAAAGAAAATCAAAATGCCGCATCCGATTTTGCCAATTTCGTAGTCATTTTCGACGCGATTGAAAAAATTCTAAATCCAAATTCCAAATCAGAATAATGACCTACAAACCCCCCTTCACAATCACCGATTCTGCGCTTAATGCGATTGTAGAGATTTCCGAAATGCTTGGTCGTTGGTCAGCTGAAACTAAGGGAAACTTAACCCCGCATCTGCGGCGCAATAATCTTATCCGCACGATTCATGCCTCGCTTGCGATTGAAAATAATAGTTTGAGTGAGAAGCAAGTCAGTGCGGTCATCGATGGAAAAAAAATTCTCGGCGCGCAGCGAGAAATTCACGAAGTAAAAAATGCTTTTGCGACTTACGAAAAAATGCAGAATTGGCAGCCATCAAGTTTAGAAGATTTGCTCGAAGCTCATGAAATTTTGATGAGTAGTTTAGTTGATGAGGCAGGAAAATTTCGTCGAGGTTTAGTTGGAGTTTATAGTGGTGATACCTTGGTACATATGGCTCCACCCGCTGATCGTGTGCCGCATTTGATGCAAGATTTACTTAACTGGCTTGGCAAAACTGACACTCATCCGCTAGTCGCCAGCTGCGTTTTTCATTACGAGTTTGAGTTCATTCATCCTTTCTCCGACGGCAACGGGCGCATGGGCAGATTGTGGCAAACTTTAATCCTTAGTAAGTGGCAACCGCTACTCGCTTTTCTTCCGGTTGAGACTGTCGTGTACGAACAACAAAACCAATATTACCAAGCTTTGGGCGCTTCTGACAAAGTTGGTGATTCAACTCTTTTTATCGAATTTATGCTTAACGCTTTACGAATTTCAATGCAGGAGGTTTTAGATGTTTAGCAAACTCGAATTCCTCATCGCCTTCCGTTATCTTCGTTCAAAACGCAAAGAGGGTTTCATCTCGATCACGGCGATTTTTTCTTTTGTTGGGATCATGATTGGCGTGGCTACGCTGATTGTGGTGATGTCGGTGATGAATGGGTTTCGTTACGAATTGGTTAATCGAATTCTTGGCGTTAATGCGCATCTGACGGTTTACAGCAGCAATCACAAAATCAGTAATTACGCCGAAATTTTGAGTGAGATTCAGAAAATTCCTGGCGTCGAATTTGCCAATCCGATTGTTGAAAGTCAGGCAATGTTATCTTC
>CAMBXE010000003.1 GCA_945871805.1 Rhizobium sp. Q54
GTGTTTGGAATTTTCGGAAAATACGAAGATTATGCAATCAGATTTATTTCGAACGCGATCTGTAAAACTCTTTTTGATTTACCAATTGCTATAAAACAAAATCGCAAATTCGACTACATTTATGTTGATGATTTAATGCCGGTGTTAGAGTTTTTTATCGAGCATGATTCGCGTCACCGCTCTTACAACGTCACTCCAGATTCAGCGGTTTCACTTTTAGAAATCGCCGAAATCATCAGAAAAATTTCACAAAAAAATTTAGAAATTAAAGTCGCAGAGTCTGGTTTCGGACTCGAATATAGCGGCGATAATTCACGCTTAAAAACTGAAACACATTGCAAATTCAGAAAAATTGAAGAGGCGATCAGCGAGCTCTATTACTGGTACCGCGACAATTTGAATTCAATCAATCAACAACTTCTTTTAACTGACAAATGACCATCTCACAAAAAGATAAAGCAATTTTTGAAAACCTATTCGTTCTCGAACTTGCGAACAACCATTGGGGAAAATTAGAGCGCGGTTTGAAGATCGTTCGCGATCACGCAGCAATCGTTCGCTTCAATAACGTCAAGGCCGCGATCAAGTTGCAATTCAGAGATGTTGAAGAATTTGTTCACCGCGACTTCAAGGGAAATACTGACTTCCGCTACATCAAAAAAACCGAAGATACCAAGCTCAGCAAAGCTGAATTTACTCGCATGGTTGACGAAGTTAAATATCTCGGCTGCATCCCGATGGCCACACCTTTTGATGAAAAATCTGTAGATCTCTGTGTCGAGTTCGAGATGCCAATCATCAAGATCGCCAGCTCTGATGTGAACGATTGGCCATTGATTGAGAAGATCGCTTCAACTCGTCGCCCAACCATTATTTCAACGGGAGGCGCCTCAGAAAAAGATCTCGACGATATCGTGCGTTTCTTCGAGAAGCGTGACATTCCTTTGTCGATTAATCACTGCGTTTCGCTTTACCCTTCTGAAGATTCCGAGCTGCAACTTGATCAAATCGATTACTTGAGAGAGCGCTACCCAAGCCACGTGATCGGCCTTTCAACTCACGAATATCACGACTGGAATTCATCAATGTTGATCTCTTACGGCAAAGGCGCACGCACTTGGGAACGTCACGTGGATATCGATTTCGAAGGAGTTCCTGTCTCTTCCTATTGCTCAGTTCCAAGCAATTGCGACACCTGGTTCAAAGCCTTTCACAAAGCCGCTGAAATGTGTGGCGGCGCAGGTTCTTCACGTCGCGTTATTTCGAAAAAAGAAACTGAATATCTCGATGCATTAGTCCGCGGCGTTTATTGCAAACGTGATCTAGAGCCTGGCTACACCTTCACTAAAGATAATTTTGAAAAGGATTTTTACTTAGCGGTGCCTTTGCAAAAAGGGCAGCTTTCTTGCCGCGAGGTGATGAATGGCGAAAAATTGACAAAGGCGCTTAAAGCCAATGAGTCTTTGACAATCAATCACATCGATGGCCCTTACAGCGAGAACGAAAATTTGAAAAAATTGATTCTGAATCGTGGTCTGTAAGAGCGGATTTTAAAATTAAAATAAACCCAGCAATGCAGGTAAAATTTATTGATTTTTTACTAGATAAAAAATCCCCAACAGATCTCACGAGCGAGATAATGAGGCCTTTCGAAGGTGTTTTGTCGAATCTCAGTGAAGCTTATATTTTTGGCTCGGCAAAAATGGGGGCTCGGGTTTATCAGTATCTCGTGATGAAGAAGATCAAGGTTCTTGGTTTTATTGATAACAATCCGGGAAAGCGGGGATCGCAGCTATTTGGAGTAAAGATTTTTTCTTTAGATGAGATAGATCGCGCCAATAATCCATGTGTCATAATCGCCTCAAGTTATCTGTGCGATATCGGGCTGCAATTGAAGCAAAATGGTTTTTCTAACGCGGTGCCATATTACCTGCTCGGACTATACGATCCGCAAGGATTCAAGCGGGAATTATCATTTAATAATCCTCACCAAGACATCATTTTAAATAAGTCCAAATACATATCTTTTTACAACGATCTGGCAGACGAAAGGTCGAAAGAAGTTTTTGATAAAGTCATGATGTTCCGCCTCACATATGATGCCACGCATCTTACTGGCGCTTACGATTCCACAGATAGAGAATATTTCGATGACGAGATCGTAAAATTTAAAAATGATGAAAATGTGTTTGCCGATTGTGGCGGTTACGACGGAGATACAGTGCAAAAATTTATCGACGCAACTCACGGCAAATACAAAAAAATTTATTATTTCGAGCCAGTGGCTGAGCTATATCAAGCCGCTAAAGAAAATTTAAAAAATTGCAGAGATATCGAGTTCGTCGATTGCGGCGTATATTCTGAAAATAAGGTGCTGAAATTCGAAGCACTGGACGATCTTCTTGCTGGTACAATAAGCGAAGAGGGGAGTGTAGAAATAAAAGTAGTCGCCCTGGATGATTACGTAAAAGGCTTGGTTACTTTCATTAAGCTAGATATCGAAGGCTCAGAAGAAGATGCTATTCTCGGCGCAACAAATCACATCAAAACATCTCCAATACTCACCATTGCCTCATATCACCGGGCTCATGATTTATGGCGTTTGCCGGAGCTGATTAAGTCGATTAATCCTCATTATAAATTTTACCTCAGGCATTATTCGCAGTCGATTATCGACACCATAATTTACGCCATTCCAACAGATCTCGCTAAGTAATGTTAATAAAGCTCTCTGACTACATCGCTAAAGAGTTGGTCAATCACGGCGTTCGCCACGTCTTCATGATTTCTGGCGGTGGTGCAATGCATCTCAACGACTCATTCGGTAAGCACGAAAATCTCGAATATGTTTGTAATCATCACGAGCAAGCAGCGGCGATTGCGGCGGAAGGATATGCGCGCTGCAATCAAAAATTAGCAGTGGTGAATGTGACCACGGGACCGGGCGGCATTAATACTCTCAACGGTGTTTTTGGTCAGTGGACAGATTCAATTCCAGCGCTCTACATCTCTGGTCAGGTGAAATATGAAACCACTCTCGATTCCTGTCCAAACTCAAAATTACGTCAGCTCGGCGATCAAGAAGTCGACATTATCAGCATGGTGAAGGTGATCACAAAATATGCTGAAATGGTGAAGGATCCGAAAGACATTAAAAAAATTTTACAGAAGGCGATTCATCTCGCGACCAGCGGCAGACCTGGCCCGACCTGGATCGACATCCCGATCAATATTCAAGGTGCGATGATCGATGAAGATGAGCTTGAGTCTTACGAAGCAGAAATTTCTGTGCCGCAAAAAATAGAAATGCAGAAAATTATTGAATTATTGAGCCAGGCTAAACGCCCAGTAATCGTGGCTGGACACGGCATTAGAATTGCCGATCAGATCGAAAATTTTCACCAACTAATTAACCAAACAAACATCCCATTTGTTGCAACGCTTAATGGCTTTGACATCTCTCCGTCAGCTCATCCGCTCTGTATCGGTCGTATTGGAACTATTGGTCAAAGGGCCGGAAATTTTGCCCTGCAAAATGCTGACCTCGTTCTCTGTTTAGGTACGCGAAACAACATTCGCCAAGTCAGTTACAACTGGGAAATGTATGCGCGCAAAGCGATAAAAATTATTGTTGATATTGACGAAGCTGAGTTGCGTAAGCCGACGATTAAAGCGGATATTGCCATCTGTGCCGACCTAAAATATTTTCTGCCGCAGCTCAAAGCAGAAGCAAAAATCTCCGCAAAACCAGATTGGATAAAATGGTGCCAAGCCAGGAAAGACAAGTATTCGCCAGCGAATAATCCTGAATACACAAAATCTTCTGGCCTAATTAATCCTTACGAATTCATCCAAGTTTTAACTAATTCTGCGAAAGAGGGTGACGCAATTGTTACCGCCAATGGCACTGCTTGCGTGAGTTTATTTCAAGCTGGTGCGGTGAAAAAAGATCAGAGAATTATTTGGAATTCTGGAAATGCTTCAATGGGTTACGATCTTCCCGCCGCAATCGGCGCCTGCTTCGCTCGAGATAAAAAAGATGTAATCTGCGTCGCTGGTGACGGCAGCGTAATGATGAATTTACAAGAATTGCAGACGATCAAACATTACAATTTGCCGATCAAAATTTTTGTGCTGAACAATAATGGCTACTCTTCGATTCGCCAAACTCAGAGAAATTTTTTCGGTGAAAAATTAGTTGCTTGCAGTTCGACCTCAGGAGTCTCAACCCCAGATTTCGCTAAGATCGCCGCCGCTTTCGAAATGGCTTCAGCGAAAATTGAAAAGGGAGATGATTTACAAAAATCCGTTGCCGCAGTGCTCGCACATCAAGGCCCAATTATTTGCGAAGTAATGCTCGACCACGACTACATCTTCCAACCAAAACTCTCTTCCGAAAAACTCCCCGATGGCCGGATTATTTCCAAACCACTCGAAGACATGTTCCCCTTCCTCGATCGCGCAGAGTTTGAGTCGAATATTATCAAAGATTAACAACAGCGATTAACCCTCTCCCACTTTGTCTTCTCTCGTTTGCGGAGGAATTCTTTTTTGCTGAGGGGGTGTTTTTCTCCGCAATGTTTTAGGTAATTTTTGTAAGCAAAATCACCGCTGATTGTGTCGCGAATTAAGAGTAAGAATTTCTGGAATTTTTTCATTTTTCTTTTGTTGGTGGCCCCGCAACAAGTGCGGGGTGACAGCTGAGAGTAGGTGCTAAAAAGTGTCACCCCGCACTTGTTGCGGGGTCCATTTATGACCAAGAACCTTCCTTCCTGCTGCAATCACCACAATCCACAAAACCGCTAAAAAACTCAGGGCCAAAGCGCTGAGCAATTTTTGATCATTCACCAAAAACCCAATTCTCACATCCGCCGAGAAAACTTTTTCAATCACCGCAGCGGTTGTGGTTGTAAGCACGAAGAGCAGCGGAAGCAAAGTCACCAGGCAAAATTTCGCGCCTTTAGTTTTAAAAATAATCACCGTCGCGAGAGTCAAAGCAATCCCCGCCAGCATCTGATTCGACATTCCAAAAAGTGGCCAAAGCAGATTCACGCCGCCATTTGGATCAATCACTCCGACGTAAAGAAAATAGCCCCAAGCACCCACAATCGCAAAGCTCGAAAAGAGCGGAGATATTTTACGCGAAGTTACATGTTTGAGCAAATCTTCAAGCATGAAGCGCGCTACTCTCGTGCCGGCGTCGAGCGTGGTTAGAATAAAAATCGCCTCGAACATTATTGCGAAATGATACCACATTGAAAGCATTTGTGAGCCGAAAGCGGAGGAGAAAATATTGGCCATTCCGACTGCCAAAGAAGGCGCGCCGCCGGTTCTGGCGTAGAGCGTATTTTCGCCCATTTGTGCGGCAAGATTTTGCATTACTTCGGCGGCAACGGGAAATTCTGCGACTAGATTTGGCGAGTTAATCGCGAAGAAAATTCCTGGGTCTAAAACGCAGGCCGAAATCATCGCCATCATTGCCACGCAGCCCTCGAGCAGCATGCTGCCGTAGCCGATTAGGCGCACATCTTTTTCGTTAGAAATAATTTTCGGCGTGGTGCCGGAAGCGACGAGAGAATGAAATCCCGAAATCGCGCCGCAGGCGATCGTAATGAAGAGGAATGGGAAAATTTTTCCGGCGAAAATTGGGCCAGTTCCGTCAACGAATTTTGTTAGTGCCGGCATTTGAATTTCGGGGTGAAAAATCAGCAAAGCGATTGCGAGCAAAGCGATTGTTCCGAGCTTTAAAAAGGAAGAAAGGTAATCACGCGGAGCGAGGAGAAGCCAGACAGGAAGAGTCGCCGCAGCAAATCCGTAAATCATTATTGCGAAGGCGAGAAACTTGGCGTCGCGATCAAAAAATATTGCGAGCGCGGAATTTTCATGCACAAATTTTCCGCCGTAAACTGCGAGTAAAAATAAAATTATTCCTACCAAACTCGCTTCCAGCACGCCTTGCGGGCGGATGAAGTAGAGGTAAACGCCAATCAACATTGCGATTGGAATCGTCATTAAAACCGTGAATGAGCCCCACGGGCTGTGCATTAAAGCCTTCACCACAACCAAGCCCAAGACAGAAATTAAAATAATAATAATGGCGAGAGTGCCGATCAGAGCTGCGTAGCCGGCGGTTGGCCCGAGCTCGTCTTTAATCATTTGTCCCAAAGATTTTCCGTCGCGGCGCAGCGAAGAAAATAAAATTACCAAATCTTGTACCGCCCCGGCAAGCGCGCATCCGACCAATATCCACAAGGTTCCAGGCAGGTAGCCAAATTGTGCGGCAAGAGTAGGGCCGATTAGCGGACCGGGCCCAGCGATTGCGGCGAAGTGGTGTCCGAAGACGATCCAGCGATTTGTCGGCACGAAATCTTTGCCGTCGTTAATACGTCTCGCTGGGGTGATTCTGCTTGGATCAAGACACAAAATTTTTGCTGAAATGAAGGCGGAATAAAAGCGGTAGGCGATTAGTTGCGTGCAAATGCAGGCGGTTAAAAACCACAGTGAGGAAATTTTTTCTTCGCGAATGAGCGCGATTCCGCTGAGTGCTGCAGCGCCTAAAATTCCGATTAAGATCCAAGTCGCTGCTGACCAGAATGAAGTTGAACGAATGTTTTTCATTTTTTCGATTTGTTGATTTTGGATCTCTCCCCCGTCATTCCCGCGAAGGCGGAAATCCAGGAAAGTTCCGGCGCAACGAAGGAAATTTCCAGCGCATTGCGATCCTTCCTGGATCCCCGCCTGCGCGGGGATGACGTGACGAGTTGGGTTAATAAATTTCAACCAACCCGCGGTCGAGGAGGAGTTGGTTTAGGTATTCTCCATTTTCTGCAACTTTTTCTGGACTGCCTTTCCCGTAAAATACATCGGCAATGTAGCGGCCGTAAATGTCGGTTTTGTTGGTTTTTACGATTAGGAATGGCAGGTCTTTTAGAATTTTTTTCAGGGCTGTCGTCGCTTTTTTCCCTTCTGTTGTTTCGGATTCTGCGGCGTTGATTTTTGCGAGACGAAGGATTTCGTGGTGCTTAATTCCAAATCCTAAATCGAGTTTTACGTGGATTGTGTCGCCGTCGACAACGCGCTCTAGCTCTGCTTTGTAAGTGTATTCACCACCCTTGGATTCTTGAGCTTGTCGAAGATTGGCAAAAGATTTCTCGAGGAAAATATTGAAGCCTAAATCGATTTCGCCGGATTTTGTGAGCGTGTAGGTAAAAGGTTTGCCCCTCTTGATTTTCAACTTTGTCGGAATTTTTTTCACCTGCGCGCGCGGTTTCGATTTTACGATTTCGCGCTGCAAATCTTTAGCGCCAAGCTGGTTGGTCAGCGCTAAATCTTCGAGTAATTTTCTTTTTTCTTCGTTTTTTACAGTGACGAGATTTCGGTAGTGGCTCCAGTTTAAGTTGTGCGCGGGCAGGGTGGGGTAGGTTTTGTAGAAGCTGCACATTTGGTAGAGAGTGCGTTTTTCAATCAAAACATCTTTTGCTAAATCGTGGAAAAGTTTTTTGCCGTAACTGCTGCTGTTGTTTTTCAACAAATGTTCGTCGAGAATTTTTCCGATCTGCCAGCACATTTCGACCTTCTCACGATTCACACTTTGCACAATATCTTGCTTAGTTTCTGAAATTGTTTTTTGAATTTGAGCGAGAAGTTTTTTGTAGTCGTTTAATGCAATTTTCATTTCGTGAGATGTTGATTTTGCTGGATAAAACCTAATTTTGAGCACCGTGCTCAAAATTCAATTTAACTCTCAAAACAAATGAAAAAATCGCAACTTCTTTTAGGTAAAAAAACTTCCTACAAGCTCGACAAGCCGGATCAAAAAACTTTACAAGCCGTTTTAAATCCTCACGTGGACGTCGATTACGTGGCGAGTTTTACTTGTCCGGAATTCACTTCGATTTGTCCGATTACTGGTCAGCCAGATTTCGCCGAGTTGGTGATTAATTACGTTCCGGGGAAGTCGATTCTTGAAAGCAAATCGCTGAAACTTTACCTAGTTTCTTACCGTAATCACGGCGCTTTTCACGAGGATTGCACGATTCAAATTGCCAAGGACATTGTGAAAACCATTAAGCCGAAATGGCTGCGAATTGCTGGCTACTGGGCGCCACGTGGCGGGATCCCGATTGATGTTTTCTTCCAGACTGGAGAAATGCCGAACGGTGTCTACGTCGACTAAAGTTAGGCGACTTTAATTCCCCATTTTTTTCCGAGATATTTTTCGATCTGAACTCTTTTTGCGGTGGGGATGCGTTTGCTGTAAACGATAATTTCTCCAATGTAGCCGCTGAAAGAGCCGTATATTCCCGAGCAAAAACTTACCGAAGGAAAGACAGAAGCTTTTTGGCTGGTTAGGCCGGTTACAACTGAAGTGCCGTTAAGAAAAATTGTCGGAGTTTTGTTGTTGTAATCGAGCGTAATTACCGAGGCTGCATTCAATGCGTTCGAACTGTAAACCGCTAAAGACGACATGTAGGCGCCACTGTGTTCGTAAACAGAAATGCCGTTAGTACCAAGAGAAATTCCGGCGCCAGCGATTTCGTCTCTGCCGTATTGAATGCTGCCTTGCAGAGCTCCGAGAATATATTTCTGCCCAGATACTCCGGTGGTTGAGGAGTTACTTTGCGCGTCGATTTCGTGAGTAGCGGTAGGGCGAGCAACTAGAAAAATTGTAAAATTATTTGTAATGCCTGGCGCGGCAGTGGGGAAATAATCGCTGCCGGAAGTTACGGTAATTACGTCGTCAACTCCGTCGCATTGTAAGGCGGGTAATCCGTTGATTCCGCTGGTGACGTAAAATGGTCTTGTCGAGCCGCTGCTGGTCGCATTACTTTTGCTTGCTTGCTGGGGATTGGTGTCATTCCAAATAGCTACCAAAGATTGGTCGTCAATACTACTAACAAATCCCGCTTCCGAAGTTGCGTCTAACCACAGAGCAAGATCTTGAGTTCCATTTACGGGAGAACCTTGAGTCACCGATCTTGCTGCGGCTAATTTCATTTTGACGTAGAGGCTTTTGCCCTGCATTCCTGCGACAATAAGAATGCCAATCACGAGAATAACGATTGAAAGTTCAATGAGTGAAAAGGCGCGATTTAGTTTCATTTTTAGGAAATATTTTTAATGCGAAGAAGGTCGATTTCGTTTAGTAGAAATTTCCCCGGAAGGAGGATTTTCTTACCGTCAGTGACGAAAGAAACCGCAGTAGTATTTTGTTCGGATTCAGATGCAACTCGCTGAGAAAGTAAGGATTTTAACATTAAAATTTGCTCGCGTCTCGTAATCAAAATTTCGATTTCAGCGGGAATTTTTTTTGCTTGAGGAGCTGGTTGAATTACTTTTTGTTCAGGAGTTTTTGCTTTGTAACTCGACGAAGAATTTCCTCTAAAATTACGAATTGCTTGCTGCTTAATATCTTCAAATTCCTCTTTTGCCGCTTCGGTATTTTTCAAGAAATCTTCTAATTTTTTTACGCCCTGAATCAAAATTCTGATTCCGCCTTCATCTCTGCGGATCAAGCATTCAAGCGCAACGGCGCTGCCGTCGACTAAAATGTCGCGCGAATTAGTAATTAGCGCTTCGTCGAAAACCATTGTCTCAAAAATGCCGAAAGGATCAGAAATATTAATGTAGGCAAAACGTCCGCGCGCACTAGAGCGGTGCTTACTATTCGCGATTACGCCGGCCATTTTTACGAGCGCGCCATCTTTTAATTCGTCGCGTTCGAGCTTGTCGGAAAATATTACGCCACGCTTGCGCAGGTCGGAAATTACTACGTCGACAGGATGTTCATTTAAGAAAAAACCGAAGGCTTCGAATTCTTTTTGTAAGCGCTCAGCTCGGTTCCAATCCTCTGTTTTCTTAAGTTGCGGCTTAGAATTAACTTCGGGCATTCCGCCAAAAAGACTCATTTGATTCGAAGAAGATTCTTCGTTTTGTTGCGCGGAATAGGCGGAAAGAGTTTCGAATGATTCGGCGATTTGTCGGCGATTTGTTTGCAATTTGTCAAAGGCACCAGCCTTCGCTAAAGCCTCAATTGATTTTTTATTTATTAGGCGGGGATTGATGCGTTTGGCAAAATCGTAAACATCTTTGAAGTCGCCATTTTCTTTACGCTCAGAGGCGACAACTTCCATCGTGCCAAAGCCCACGGCCTTAATAGCACCTAAGCCAAAACGAATCGCGAGATTGCTCATGTCAAAAAGATTAAGACTAAAATTCCGACGGCGATTCGATAAAATCCGAAGGGTACAAAATTATTTTTACTGACGAAATTGATGAACCATTTGATTACCAAAATTGCCGAGAAAAATGAGGCGAGCAGGCCAACAAAAATCATTTCAATATTTTCAAAATTGAGCTCGGCATAATTTTTGTAGAGGTCGTAAATGCTGGCGGCGGCGATTGTCGGAATTGCCAAGAAGAAAGAAAATTCTGCGGCGATTTTGCGATTTAAGCCGAGCAATAATCCGCCAATGATTGTCGCGCCAGACCTTGAAACTCCGGGGATCATTGCCAGGCACTGAAATAATCCGACGTAAAAAGCGGTGAGAGGAGTAATGTTTTCGAGCTCTTCAACGCTCGATTTTTTAGGCTTGCGCTCAACCGCAATCATTACGATTCCGCCAAGAATTAGGGCGAAGGCAATTGTTAAGTTGTTGAAAAGAAATGATTTGATTAATCCGTGCAAAGCCACGCCAAGCAAGGCCGCAGGAAGGAAGGCTAAAGCTAAATTTAAAATGAATTTCTGCTGCGATTTTTCTTTGAAGTGAATCAGAAGATCGAAAATTTTACCGCGGTAAATCACACAAATCGCCAAAATTGCGCCGAGCTGAATTACGACTTCAAAGAGATTATTTTTAATTGCGGTGAAGTCGACTAACTGGGAAGTTAGTAGTAAATGTGCGGTCGAAGAAACGGGAATGAACTCGGTCAAGCCTTCAACAATTCCAAGCAGAGCGGCCTTAAAAAAATCTAACATCATTTGCTAATAAAGCTGTGGTACCTCCGGCCCGACTCGAACGGGCACATCCTAGGGACAATAGATTTTGAGTCTATCGCGTCTACCATTCCGCCACGGAGGCCAAAGAAATTTGCCAAGAAATTTGCCAAGAAATTTGCCAAGAAAATTGCCAAGAAATTGGTCAGAGGTTATTTCAAGAGAGCCTTACCACTCAAAACCTCTGACCAGTCTAAAAGTAAATTCCAAAAGTAAAAAACCTAAAAAGTAAAAATTTTGGGAGGGCGACTGTAGCAAGTGGGAGATTTAAAAGTCAAACCGCCACCCCGCATTCCCGAGTGTCACTCCGCATTCCCGGCCATCACCTCGCATTCCCGATTGTTACCCCGCATTCTCGACTGTCACCCCGCATTCTCGACTGTCACCCCGCACTTGTTGCGGGGCCCATCTCGTCCTTGTCAAAGACTTGACTTTGAAATGGACCCCGCAACAAGTGCGGGGTGACAGCTCGGGGTTGATGAGGAGTGATACTCGGGAATTTGGGGTAACACTCGGGATTACCAGAGTAACACTCCGCATTACCGATTGTTACCCCACATTCCCGGCCATCACCTCGCATTCTCGACTGTCACCCCGCATTCTCGACTGTCACCCCGCATTCTCGACTGTCACCCCGCACTTGTTGCGGGGCCCATCTCGTCCTTGTCAAAGACTTGACTTTGAAATGGACCCCGCAACAAGTGCGGGGTGACAGCTCGGGGCTGATGAGGAGTGACAGTCAGGAATGAGTGGCAACACTCTGGATTACACAGGGCAACACTCGGGATTACAGGGCAACACTCGGGATTACAGGGCAACACTCGGGATTACAGGGCAACACTCGGGATTACAGAGTAACACTCGGGATTACAGAGTAACACTCGGGATTACAGAGTAACACTCGGGAATGCTGGAGGACTTGCTGCGTGTGGAACGACAAACTTTATTATTAAAATAATGCAAAAAAATCTTATCGAAAATCTTAGTAAAATCATCAGCAGACTTCCGGGAATGGGCCCGCGAATTGCGAAAAGAATTGTACTACATCTTGCGACTAACAAAGAAAAAATTCTGCAGCCTCTGCTCGAAAATCTTCGTGCGCTAAACGAAAAAATTCACGAATGCGAAATTTGCGGAAACATCGACGAGGGAAATATTTGTGCGATTTGTTTAAGTCAAAATCGCGACGAAACTCTACTCTGCGTTGTCGAAGAAATTGCAGATCTTTGGGCGGTTGAGCGGGCGCAAAATTACCGTGGAAAATATCACGTGCTCGGCGGAAATCTTTCGGCGATTTCTGGAAAAACTATTCAGGACTTAAATTTAAATTCACTTTATTCGCGTCTAGAAAAAGGCGGAATAGCAGAAGTAATTATTGCCACTAGTGCAACAATTGACGGACAAACCACCGCTCATTTTCTTTCCGAAAATTTAAAAGATTTCAAAATCAAAATCACCCGCCTAGCTTACGGAATCCCCGTCGGCAGTGAGCTTGATTATCTTGATGAAGGCACGATTGCCATTGCCTTCAAAACACGTTTGGAGTTTTAAAAATGAATTTCTTTACCCGGCACTTACGCGAATCTGGCGAAAATTATTTCGAGCATTTTCTTTTTACTTTCACCACTTCGCTTTGGTTAATCGGCACTGGTTTAGTTCTGCTTTGCCACGCAATTTTTCCTTTCATTTTCGTTTTTATTGCCAGCAGTAACATAAAAAAAATCAATCAAGTGATGCAAAAACGAATCGAGTTTTTGATCGAACGTCGCGGTAAAAATTAGTTTAAAAACATGCATTCTCTCTTTTCTTCTCTCATTACCTTTCTTACCAATTTTATTGGCGAAGTCGGCTACCTCGGTATTTTTATTGGCATGTTTTTGGAGAGTACTTTGGTGCCCCTGCCAAGTGAGCTCGTGATGATTCCCGCTGGTCTTGCAGCCCACGCCGGTGTAATGAATGTTTATCTCGCCTTGCTGGTGGGAGTTGCTGGCAATGTCGCTGGCGCAGTTTTTAGCTACTATTTGGCGGCGTCGATCGGTCGCACGATTTTATTTCGTATTGGGAAATATTTTTTCCTTAAGGCTGAAACGATCATTAAAATTGAAAAGTTTTTTGAGAGTCACGGCCCCATTTCCATCTTCATCGGCCGTTTATTGCCGGGCTTTCGTCACTTTATCTCAATTCCCGCCGGAGTTGCTAAAATGGACATGAAATTGTTTTTTATTTACACCACTCTGGGTTCAACAATTTGGAATATTGTTCTAATTGCTCTTGGGTTTTTTATTGGCAGCAATCAGCAATTAATTGAGAAAAATTTAGAAGGAATTGCTTTGGGATTGTTCGGTATTTGCGCGCTAGTTGTGATTGGTTACATATTCTTAAAACCGACGCGGAAGTAAGCGTAGCCTGTGATCACAGTTAAAGCGGCGGCAAGAATAAATAAAGCTTTTGCTGCAGTAACGACGGCGCTAACGAGAAGAAATTTCATATCCATTTCGATGAAGCCGTTCAGCCAGTAGTAGAACATGTAAGTAGAGCCGCGTTCGCCTAGCATCAATCCGCCAATCGCAAACATTTGCACCATTGTTTTGTATTTTGCCAATTTGCTCACCGGCACGCTGATCCGTATTTCGGCAAGAAATTCACGTAACCCAGAAACTAAAACTTCGCGGCAGATGATGATTAAGCCGGGATAGAGGATCCAATTGTTAGTTGGGTTGAAACGGACGAGCATTACGATTGCTACAATCACCAAAAGTTTGTCGGCGATCGGGTCTAAACATTTTCCAAAATTCGATTGCGCTTTCATTGATCGCGCGAAGTAACCGTCGAAATAATCAGTGATTGCCGCAACTCCAAACAAGGCCGCAGATACAATATTGGCAAGCATTCCTGGGATGTAGAATGAGCAAATTAACAGAGGAATAATTGCGAGACGCAAAGCGGTAAGAAAGTTTGGAAGCTGTTTAAATCTCATGGTGATTTACCCGTTTTTTGTTTTTGAAATTACTTCGATTTTCATCTTGGCTTCGGCCAATTTTTCTTCGCAAAATTCTTTGAGTAGGGTTCCTTCTTCGTGAAGAGAAATCATTGAATCGAGATTAATTTTCTGTGACGACAAAGTTTCGACAATTTCTTCGAGCCGCGTCATTGCGGTCTCAAAACTCATTTTGGCGATTTGTTTTTTTAGTTTTTCTGACATTTCGTTTGGTTTATTTTTATCATCTAGACCCATCGCAATGACGAGTGAAAATTTACTCCTCAAATTCGAGCGCAACTTCTTTCCAGATGTCGTATTTGTCGAGGGGAAGATTGCGCAGCGGACTGCAAAGATCTAGCGCGCGTTGAACATTTGTAATTGTGTTTCGGTAATCAACTTCGTTGGGATCGTCGTAACGTAATTTATTAATCAGATCGTCAAAATTTACGCTAATTTTTCCCTCACGACTAATCTGAATTTTCGCCGCAACTTTCGTTTTACTACTAAGCTTCGATTCACTCTGCGCCATGCGGTAGCAAAATTTTAACTGAGACTGAATGTTGAATTTTTCACGACCAGAGAGATCAAGATTTTCTAGGCTATTAGCCATGTCGACTACTTCAGAATTTTTAGGATTTTCCTGTTTTTCTTCTTCTAATTCTTTGGTGGATTCTTTCTTGGCTCCTGAATCTTCTTCTTTTTTGGGAGCGTCATTTTCTTCCTTATCCTCATTCTGATTTTGGATTTTATCCTCTTCTAATTTTTCAGCGTCTTTTTGCTTTAACTCTTCCTTTTCTTCCGACTTAAATTCTTTAATTTTTTCTTCAACAATCTCTTTCTTTACCGACTCCGCGGCTTTCACGCGAGCTAATTTTTTTGGCGATTTTTTAACTTTATTTTTTTCGACAACTTTTTTCGATTCCGCTTCTTTTGTCTCTTCTACTTTTTTTGCGCCGGCATCTTTTTGTGATTCTTCTTTGGCGGCATTAGAGGCTTGATTGACGCTCGACTTCTCTTCGCCAGTAAGCGTGACAAGGCTCACGGCAATTTCACTGGTTTTACTTTCTGCGGGTTTGCGAAGATTAAAATTGAGGTAGATGACCAAGATCAGCAGAAAATGTACGAATAGCGAATAGAGCAGATTCTTAATCATTGGGCCAATTCAGTAACCAGAACAACTTGATTAAAACCAGCGACGCTAATGATTCGCACCACTTCCATTACGCGACCGTAATCAAGATTTTTGTCGGCGCGCACGAGAATTTTGTTACTCAAATTTTTGCCGCTGAGATCTATTAGATGTGCTCCGAGCACGGATAATTTTACCGATTCTTCTTGTAGAAAAATTGCTCCATCAGTTTTAACGGAAACTGTAATTGGCTGAATTTTTTCATTATTTTGATCAGCAGATCCTTTGGGAAGATCGATATTCACCGAACTTGTCATCATTGGTGCGGCGACCATGAAGATGATTAATAAAACCAACAAAACATCGACGAATGGCGTGACGTTAATCTCGGAAATAATCCGGCGTTTTTTTGAAGATCTTTGGTTTGGCGAGAAGGACATTCTAGAAGATGGTCATGCTGAGCTTGTCGAAGCGCGATTTAAGTTTATTCTTAGACAGCCTCGGGTGACGTAATTATTTTTTACTGCCGATTACAAAATTTTTATTCGGAATTTCGCTCTTAAAATCAATGTCAGAAAGAGTAACGGTAACGATTTGTTCGAGGTCGTTTTTAACTTTCATTTTTACGAAGCGCAGCGGATTCAAATCAAAAATTAACGTAAATTCTCCGGCATCTTTACGATTTTTTTTGACCAGAGAAACGCTGATTTGCCCAGATTCTTTTGTGACTTTAGTGACTTCGATGTCTTTCGCTGCGAAGGAAATATTTGGCCTGGTTAGAAAAGAAGCAGGAGTTGTATTGGTGCTGAGACGCGAGATTTCATCGAGCTCGACATCATAGTAGGAAAGAACTGCGCCATTAACGGTGATAACAATTTTTGGCTCGGCTAAATATTCTACGCGCATTTTTCCAACTTCCCCTTTGGCACTTTCGGAATTGCGAGCGAGGTAAAATTTCCCCGCAACTGTGCCCGCTTCGGATTGCTGAGTGAAATTAGCCGAGAGGTTTTTGATGTTGTTGAGGTAAGATTCGATCTGAGTTAAATCTTCTGCGGCGTAGCAAGGAGAAAGGCTTAGCGCCAAACACCAAGCTCCAAGCACTAACTTTTTAAACATTTTTCTTGTGGTAAAGTTTTTCGTCCAATCCGCCTTCGCTCTTGTCGACGATGAGGGTGATTGCACTGTCTCCGGTAATATTAATGGTTGTGCGCACCATGTCTAAAAGTCTGTCGATACCAAGAATGATGCCGATTCCTTCGATTGGTAAACCTACTGAACTTAAAACCATTCCCATGAAAATAATTGAGCCACTAGGAATTCCGGCGGCGCCGATTGAGCCTAAAGTGCAGGTTAAAACCAACATGATGTAGTTTTGAGTGGTCAGATCAATGCCGTAAGCCTGAGCGAAGAATAAAGAGCAGATGCCGAGATAAATCGCAGTTCCGTCCATGTTGATACAAACGCCCAAAGGCAGCAAGAAATTGGAATTAGATTTAGAAACGCCCATTCTTTCTTGGAGCTGACTCATTGCGGTTGAGAGCGTTGCTTTGCTACTACTGGTTGCGAAAGCAAGAGACTGAGTGACAAGAATTTTGCGGTAAAAAGGCAGTGGAGAAATTTTAGCAAATACCAAAATCATTACGCCAAATATCAAATATTGAAAAGCGCAAGCGACCAAAACTGTAACAACTAATTTAGCGAGAGCTTCCAAAACTTCCATGCCCTGTGTTCCGACGATCCAGGCGATGAAACCAAACACGCCAAAGGGTGCAAGCTTAACGATGATTTCGATCATTCTGAAGGTAACTTGCGAAGCAGAGTAAATAATTTCCTTAAGGGGCTTAGCTTTTTCGCCAACTAAATTAATCACAATTCCAGTGAAGATCGAAAAAATAATGATCTGCAAAAAGTTGTCGGTGGCCATTGCGTTGATCGGATTTGTTGGAATCAAGCCGAGTAAAAATTCAGAAATTGTTGGAGGGGCTTTAGCCGCGGTAACCGTTGTAACTCCTCCGGCTTCGATCATTGAATGTAAATCTACGCCAGCTCCTGGTTGGAAAATTGTTCCGGCAGCAAGGCCAATCAATACGGCAAAAATTGCGGTAAGAATGTAAGCAGAAAAACCCTTAAGACCTATTCTGGTAAAGTTTCCTTGGCCGTTCATCGAAGTGATTCCAGAAAGAAGAGCGAAGAAAATTAACGGAACGATTACCATCTTGATCAAACTGATAAAAACGATGCCAAAAATCTTTAAACCTGCGGCCTGTTCGCCTAGAGTAACTCCGGCAATTACACCCAAAGCAAGACCAATAAGAACCTGTTGCCAAAGTTTCATTTTTTTAAATTTTAGAGTTTGAGGAATCGAGCTAGGACTTATTAACATTGTGCGCTGATTACAGAACGTAAAAAGCGGTTCCCGTAATGTCAAATTGCCGACCAAAATTTTGCAGAGCCGCTAAAATTGACATTTAAAAAAACGACCGAATCTTCGCCTACTACCTTCTTTTAAAAACTTCCTTAATCGATGAAAAAAATATTCCTGCTCCTTCTTGCCTGTGTTTGCTTTTTAACAGAAGAGTCTTTCGCGGCGACACGTTATGTCTCAGTCGGAACTGGTGCGATTACTGGTGTTTATTACCCAGCTGGTGGGGCGATTTGTCGCTTGGTAAATCGCGGTCGTAAGGAACATGGAATTCGTTGCTCAGTTGAATCAACAGGTGGATCGGTATCTAATCTTAATGCTATCCGCAACGGCGCGATTGATTTTGGCATCGTGCAATCAGACTGGCAATATCACGCTTACAACGGCACTGGATTTTTCTCTGATCAAAAGCCATTCAAAGAATTGCGATCAGTGATGTCTCTTTATACCGAGACTTTCTCAATTGCGGTTTTAGAAAATTCTAAAATTACTAAGTTGGACGACATCCTGGGCAAGAAAGTTAACTTCGGTCCAGAAGGCTCTGGAGTGCGCGCAACAGCAAATGTATTAATGGAAACGAAGGGCTGGACAAAGCAAGATTTTGCTGCGGTCACCTATCTTCAACCATCTGAGCAACCTAGAGCATTGTGTGACGGCAAGATTGACGTAATGATTTATGTTGCAGGTAATCCGAATGGAGTTCTGCAAGAAGCTACCCAAACTTGTAAGGTGAAAATTATTCCGATTGATCAGGTGACACTAGATAAATTGATCGAGAAAAATCCATTTTACGTTAAGACTACAATCCCAGGTGGAATGTATGCTGGTAACGCTAACGACATCGCGAGTTTTGGCGTTAAAGCTGCAATCGTTACATCAGAAAAGCAAAGTGCCGATGTAGTTTATAATATTGTCAAAGCGGTAATGGAAAATTTTGATAACTTCAAAACTCTTCACCCGGTTTTCTCTAATCTTAAAAAAGAAGACTTGATCAAAGAAGGTAACTCAGCCCCATCTCACCCAGGCGCTGAGCGTTATTTTAGAGAAGCTAAAATCTCAGCAAAAGCAGAAGTTAAGAAATAATAACTTTGCAGACGGTTAAAATTTTTATTGATCGAGCGAGGTTAATTCAGCCTCACTCGATCAATGGACGATTTTTAGTTTTGTGATATTTGTACGGGAATGGCTCGATTGATAAAAGAAACAAAAGATGAGTTCTTAAAAGTAGCTTTTTTGTAAGTTAGATTTTCTCCGATTTCAGATTCTGTTAGTTTTTTTACCTCGCCGCCAAGTATTTCCACCAGGGCCTGGCCGGCTGCCGTATCCCACTCCATCGATGGACGAAAATGCAAATAAAGATCCGCATCACCTTCGAGCAAGCGAAAAAATTTAATCGCTGAAGCAAGTTTTTCGGTAGTAAAATTTTGCGAAAATTCCGGACAAATTTGCGCCATGCAATTCGCGACATCGAAATCTTTTGAGCGGGAGCTGGTGATGATTCTTAAAGTATTACTCCCATCTTCCTGAATATTTATTCTGTCATCCTGAGCGCAGTTAAGAACTTCCTGAGGCAAAATTTCTTGAGATCCTTCATTGCGTTCGGGATAACAGATTTTTTTTACTACCTGATTTTCTTCGTCACTAAAAATCATCTTTCCTCCCTCAAAAAGCGGCGCGTAAATCAGGCCAAAAATTGGTTTTTTATTTTTTACTAAAGCGATGTTTACGCAAAACTCGACATCGCCTTTAATAAAGCTAGACGTGCCATCAATCGGATCGATCAGAAAAAAAATCTCTCCAGAAATTTCGCGTAATTCACCTTCTTCGCAAATGATTGGAATTGCAGGAAATTCATTTTTTAGATGCTCGCGCAGAAATTTACTCACTGCAATATCGGCAGAAGTTACGCTTGAGCCATCTGCTTTTTTTGTGATTAAGAAATCTTTCGCTGTGAAGGCGCTCGCCGCTATTTCTCCGGCCTCAATGGCAAGATTAACGATCTTATCAATTTGAAATTTGGTAAAAAAACTAGGCACGAAGATGTAAAAAATTTGCACAAAATAAAGCGACGAAGGCTGAAAAAAGTAAAAATGGCAGGATGAAAAATGATTGTGAAGCCGCTTCCAAAACAATGAGAGAGGCGGTGATTGGTAGGCAGATCGTTGATCCTAAAAATGCCGCCATTCCGCCCAAGATAAAAATTTTTGGATCAAGGTTGGTAAAAATTTCACTGACAACTGAGCCAATTCCGCTGCCGATGGCGATTGACGGAACCACGATTCCGCCGGCAGATCCCGAGGCGAAAGTTAATATTGTATTAAAGAAGCGGGCGGCAACTTCGCCGAAAGATAAAAAAGTTTCTGTGCTGGCCAAAGCGTCGTTCACTGTTTTTACCCCATCCCCAACTGCGTGAATACCGTAGCAAGCGCTGATGATTGAAACCGCAAGGCCAGTGCCAAGAGGCACTAAATGCCATTTTTTTGATTTTATTGCGACGAATTTTTGATAAAAATAGAGGGCGATTATTTTGAAGAGTGAGGCGAGTAATCCACAAATTAAAGCAACAAGAGTAAGGGCTAAAATTTCTTTGACTTCGTAGTGAAAATTAATCTGCTCAGTAACGAATAGTGGCGTGGCTTCTTCGGTAATTAGAGCGAAGATAAAAATTGCCGGCACCGCTAATAAAATCTTTTTTAATTGAGGGAGTTTTTTGAGTTTTGACATTTTTTCGCCGACGTAAGTCAGTCCGGCAATGGGCGCTCCGAATGCTACGGCCAGGCCAATTCCGGCGCCGGCATAAATCCAATTTTCTAAACTTATTTTGGGTAAATTTTTTTTAAGTCTGTTGGCGGTGACGAAGAAAATACCTGCAGACATCTGAGTTGACGGGCCTTCTCGGCCCAAAGATCCGCCGCCAAGAGTTGCGATCAATGAACTGATCGTGCAAATCGCCACGGTCTTTAAGCCTAAAAAAGAAAAGGCTTTTTGGTTTTCAGCATTTTTTAAACCCAGGTTGAGATTTTCCATATTACTGCCGGAAGCTCCTGGGCTGAAGCGTCGACACAGATAGGCAGAAACCCAAAAAAGAATTGGCGTGGTGCAAAAAGCAAAGATCGGGCTGAGCAAAATTCTGTCTTTCGCCAAATTGCCGAAGTCGAAAAAAGTCTGGCAGTAGAAAAGTAAGAAGAGTATCGCAAGAGCCGCAGTGCAGGCGAGTGCAACTGTGGTCTTAATTAGATTTATATTCACGGGCGAGTTCTGCGTAATTATCGGCGGAGATTTTTATGTAATTTTTTTCAGCATCCGTCATGTCGCGAAAATATTTTGCCGGATTCCCCGCCCAGATTTGTCCGCTTTTAACAACCTTGCCCGGAGTAAGTACGGCGCCAGCTGCGAGCATTCCAAATGTTTCAACGCGCGCTAAATCCATGATGATTGAGCCCATGCCAACAAAGGCGTAATCTTCGATAATACAAGCGTGAATGATGGCATTGTGCCCGATGGTAACATGATCTCCAATCACAACTGGAGCACCTTCGGCCCCAGTTTTATTTTGGGCGTGATGTGGGCGCGTGCCGTGCAAAACCGTGT
This sequence comes from Rhizobium sp. Q54, assembly GCA_945871805.1. Lineage (GTDB taxonomy): Bacteria > Pseudomonadota > Alphaproteobacteria > Rickettsiales > UBA1997 > UBA2645. The sequence continues at coordinate 21,119 of CAMBXE010000003.1, forward strand.
TGTCTTGAATGTTGGTATTTTCGCCTACGGTGATTTTGGTAACGTCGCCGCGCAACACGCATCCGTACCAAATTCCCGAATTTTTGCCGATTTTTACGTCGCCAGAAACGATCGCCGTGTGAGCCACGAAAGCAGATGAATCAATGCTCGGCGAGATGCCGCGATATGTAAGAATATTTTTCATTTTGCTTATTTTATTAGAGTCGCCCTGATTCTGTCTAAGGGTGGTAGGCCGTCATGCTTCGACAATCTCAGCATGACTACTTGGTTAGTTTTAAGGCTAATTGGTAAATTTCTTTTTTATGTGTTCCGTAAATTTCTGCCAAATTTTGTGAGAGATTTTTAAGGCTTTCACCACGCAGCAATGCTGCCTTTATTTCATTTTGTAAATCTTCTTCAGAGAAATTTTTCTCATCTTTTTTTGCTTTCTCGACAAGGATCACAAATTCACCGCGCAGCTTTCCAGAATTTTCGCTGAAGAATTCTTGCAGGTTTTTTAGTTCTTTAGTGACGATTTCTTCGTGAATTTTAGTGATCTCGCGCGCCGCACAAACTCTGCGTTCGCCGAGGGTTTCAGAAATTATTTCCAATGTTTCGACAACGCGATTTGCCGATTCGAAAAAAGCAAAAGTAAAATTTTTCGGCAGAGAGTTTAGTAATTTTTTGCAGGCAGGTTTTGTTGTTGGCAAAAATCCAAGAAACAAAAAATTGTCGCAAGCAAGGCCAGAGGCGCAAAGCGCCGAAGTCAATGAAGACGGACCGGGAATCGGAATTATTTTTTGATTTCTCGCGCGTAAAAAATTTATTAATTTATAGCCAGGATCAGAAATTAATGGCGTTCCCGCATCGGAAATTAAAGCGAGAGATTTTCCTTCGAGCAGCAAGTGCGAAATTTTTTCGCGCATTTTTTCTTCGCTGAAATCATTGTAAGTTAATGTCTTCTTGCCCTTGATTTCATAGGCGTGAAGCAGGCGCATGGAAAGGCGAGTATCTTCGCAAATTATGCAATCAACCGAACTCAAAACTTGCAAAGCACGCAAAGTAATGTCGCTTAAATTACCAATTGGCGTAGCTACGATGTAGAGAGCGCTCTCAAGTTTTATTGCTTGAGTTTTTTGTGAAAGATCGAGCATTTTGAACCGTATCCCCTTACTTAGTTTTTATTTTATGAAAAAATTTCTGCCGCTTTTAGCTCTGTTTCTCTTTGGGTGTCAATCCTTTACCAAGCTAGAGCACAAGATGCTTGAGCCCGTTGCTAAAACTCCGGTAATTTCTGAGTCGACAACTCACGATCAGTTTGAATCGCAAAATTTGCAGACGAAAAAAATCGAAGAAAAGAAAACTTTGGTCGCCTTATTTTTACCATTTTCGGGCAAGAATAAAGATCTCGGTTGGAGCCTTTTCAATGCTGCAACTATTTCGCTTTTCGACAATGATCACAACAACGCTATTGAGCTAGTTTTAATCGATTCGAAAGATACCCCTAAAGAAGCAGAGTTGGCTTTCAAACAGATAGTCGATCGTAAAATTAAAATTGTGATTGGGCCGGTATTTAGTCAGGCAATTCCGGCAATTGAAAAAGAGGCAAAGCGCAACGAAATTACGGTGATTTCGCTTTCCAACAATCAAGAATTAATCGGGAAAATTAATTCAGATGGCGGAGTTTTTTTAGCGGGAATTTTGCCGGAAGCACAGATGGATAGAATTATCGAATATGGAATAGATCAAGGCAAACTCAACTTCGCGACCATCGCGCCTAACAGCCAATATGGCAGGACGATCTCGAGTCTTTTTAGTAAAATTGTTCGTGATCGCGATGGAAATATGATTACCTCTGAATTTTATGATTCCAACGGAGTCAATATTGACCGCACTGTAGAGCGCGTGATTAATGCATTTACTCTGTCATCAAATTTAACTAAGGGAAAAAGCAAACTCAAAAAAGACGTAGTGCTTGCCGATAAAGATCGCGTTTATCCGCAAATTATTTTTGTTCCTGAATCAGGAAAAATGCTGTCGAAAATCGCCGCCGCTTTGAAGAAGTTAAATAAGGATGAACGTGATTTTCAGCTGATCGGCACAAGTCAGTGGGACGATTCCGCAATCGCTAATGATTCAAATCTTCTCGGCGCTTGGTTTCCTGCTCCAGAGAATGGTCGCTTTCGCAATTTCGAGCGCTCTTACTACCAAAGTTTCAACAAATTCCCGCCGCGTATTTCTTCGCTCGTTTACGATTTAACTGCAGCGACAATCGAACTCGCCAACCGCAGCGGCAGATTAAAAGCGCCAAAAATCGTCGATTTTATCGGCTATGAAAATCCACCAATTAATGGCTTCGACGGAATAGATGGTCCATTCAGATTCTTGCCAAATGGTTTGGTGCAAAGAAATCTAGCAGTGCTGCAAGTGGGCGGGGGAAGGTTTGACACGATTGACCACGCGGTGGAGAGGTTTTTGAAATATTAATTCTGTAGACCGAACTGCTTCTACAGTCTCAGTTGAAAGATGTTAGCGCCAGCGCCTCGCTATTTCTTCGGCAACTTTTCCACATCAACTCTCTCGTAACTTTCAACGTCATTCATCCAGCCCTCTTTCACCTTCACGAATAAAAAGAGATGAACTTTTGCGCCGACGATTTTGGCTAGATCTGCGCGCGACTCCTCGCCGATTTGTTTAATCATCGAACCTTTTTTGCCAACGACGATACTTTTTTGACTTTCTTTCGTTACCAAAATCGTCTGACGAATTTTGATTTGGCCATTATCAAGCACATCGTAAGTATCGGTTTTAACGGTGAGAGAGTAGGGCAATTCTTGATTCAACTTCAAAAAAAGTTTTTCGCGGGTGATCTCAGAAGCGACGAAACGCATTGGCGCATCGGTGATTTGATCTTCGTCGTAAATCCATTCCGGATTCAGGCATTTTTCACTCAAGAAACTTTTGAGTTTTTCAACGCCTTCATTGGTTAATGCTGAGATCGGCAAAATATCTTCAATCCCAAGATCCGAGAGTTTCGCGAAGCTCTCAAGCAGCAAAGATTTTCTTACCGCATCAGTTTTATTTAACACGACAGTCATCGGTAAATTTTCTTTACGTAGGTCGGCAATAATACGCAGATTTTCCTGATTCATTCCCAGGCTAGCATCAACAACGAAACAAATGTGATCAGCGTCGCGAAGAGCTTGCCACGCAGATTTAACGATGATGCGTTCCAAAATTTTATCTTCGCGCGGAATAAAAATTCCCGGCGTGTCGATCAAAATAATTTGCGTCTTTTTTTCGATTACAATGGCGCGAATTGAGTTGCGCGTTGTTTGAACCTTTGGCGAAACAATGGTAATTTTTTGCCCAAGTAAGGCATTAGTAAGAGTTGATTTGCCCGCATTTGGCGCTCCAACGATGGCGATAGTTCCGTGTTTTTTCATTAGTTAGATAAGGTGTTAATGGACCCCGCAACAAGTGCGGGGTGACAGCTGAGAGTAAGTGCCCCAGAGCGTCACCCCGCACTTGTTGCGGGGTCCGTCAGGTTGTGACGATAAATTATTTTTGTAGCTCCTGCGCAATCATGAAAGCCAATTCAACACTTTGCGAAGCATTGAGGCGAGGGTCGCAGTGGGTGTGGTAGCGATCCTGCAAGTTTAGTTCAGAAATCATTTGATTGCCGCCGAGACACTCGGTTACGTCTTGTCCGGTCATTTCGAAATGCACGCCGCCGGCGTAAGTTCCGAGGGCTTGATGCACAGCGAAGAAGGATTTTATTTCACTCAAAATATCGTCAAATTTTCGTGTTTTGTAATTGGTTGAAGACTTGATTGTGTTGCCGTGCATCGGGTCGCAAGACCAAATTACAGAAGCGCCTGCAGCTTTTACTGCTTCGACTAAAGGCGGCAAAAATTCTTCAATTTTTGTAGCGCCCATTCGAGAGATTAAAGTGATTCGGCCCGGTTCATTTTCTGGATTCAGAATTTCGAGCAATCGCAGTAAATCATCTTTGCTAATCGAAGGCCCAACTTTGAAGGCGATTGGATTAGAAATTCCGCGCATAAATTCAACGTGAGCTTCGTTTGGATGACGCGTGCGATCACCGATCCAAAGCATGTGAGCACTGAGGTCGTAGAACTTTCCATTGTCTTTGTTTTTGCGCGTAAATGCTTCTTCGTAGTTCAGTAAAAGCGCTTCGTGCGAAGTGAAAAAACTTGCGGTAGTAAGTTGCGGAATTGTTTTTGAATTAAGTCCGCAGGCCTGCATAAAATTCATGTGGTCGTTAATTTTGGCAATCAGCTCTTCGGTATTTTTTTTGCTAGTCAGGCTGTGCGAAAATTCTTCGTTCCACTTATTAACTTTTTCCAAATTGCCGTAACCGCCAAGCGCCAAACAACGCAAGTGATTCAAGGAAGCGGCAGAGTAAAAATAAGAATCGATTAAACGTTGCGGATCAGCTTTGCGCGCATCTTTTTCAAACTTAATTCCGTTAACGATGTCGCCGCGATAGGCTGGTAGAGCGACTCCATCGATCGTCTCCGCGTCAAGCGATCTTGGTTTGGCGTATTGCCCAGCAACGCGACCGACTTTGACGATTGGCTTCTTAAGGCCGTACATCAAGGCGATTGTCATTTGCATCACGGTGCGAAAAAAACCTTTAAGATTGTCGTGCGAAAATTCTTCGAAACTTTCTGCGCAGTCTCCGCCTTGCAGCAAGAAGGCTTCACCACGAGCAACTTGTGCGAGCTCTGCTTTTAATTTTTCGATTTCATCCGCAGAAACGAGTGGCGGAAAACTAGAAAGTTGATTCTCGGCCTTTTTAAGTTGGGCCTGATTTTCGTAAATTGGTTGCTGCTTTATTGGAAGGCTTCTCCAAGAATTTGGAGTCCATTTTTTTGTCATTGGAAGCTTGTGAACTGTTGATTTTAGCGGACTTGGAAGGGATCATCGAGATTCAATTAATCAATGTCAATTGCATGACCAAAAAAATAATTGCCTTCCAAGGCACGTTTGGCGCCAACTCGAACCTTGCTTGCCAGAAATTTTATTCCGATTTGGAAGCGAAGGCTTTGCCAAGTTTTTACGATGTTTTTGCTGCGGTTGAAAATGGTGAAGCTGAGTTTGGGATGATCCCGCTAGAGAATTCCTACGCTGGGCGCGTTTCGGAAATTCATGATTTATTAAAAAAACATCAGGTCTCGATTGTTGCAGAGCATTTTTTTCCGATCTCGCACAATCTTGCCGTGATCCACGGGACAAGGCTCGAAGAGGTGAGAGAGGTTTTGTCGCATCCACAAGCTTTACTGCAATGTCAAAATAATTTGCGTGAGCTTGCAGTGAAAATTACTGAATTTTCAAATACAGCTGAAGCGGCGAAATTCGTGGCGGGAAGTGGGGATAAAACTAAAGCAGCGATTTGCTCAAAAGTAGCAGCGGATTTGTACGGACTTCAAATAATCAAAGAAAATTTACAAGATTCTGGCGGCGACAATGTGACGGTTTTTGTCGTGATTTCTAAAGAAGCAAAAGAGGTAGATTCAAAAATCGCGCCGGTAATTACCGCGCTTTTATTTACGATCCGCAACATTCCTGGCGCGCTCTACAAGTCGCTCGGGGGCTTTGCAACAAATGGCGTGAGCCTGCTAAAATTAGAAAGTTACATTCCGGGCGGCCTGTCAAAAGAAGCGCAATTTTTTATTTCGATTGAAGGCCATCCGAATCAAAAAAACGTTGCATTAGCTTTGGAAGAGCTCGGGTTTTTTTCGCAGAATGTGAAATTACTTGGAGTTTATTACGCGGATAAAGCGCGGTTTTAAAATTTGTTATTCAAGCCAACGCTCGCTCGACCGGCGAGCGTTTTTAAAAAAAATATTAAAAATGAGAATAATCACTGGAAAATTTCGGGGCAGAAACCTGCTCAAATCTGACCACCTAAAATCGCTTCGTCCGACGACAGACAAGAATCGCGAGGCTTTGTTTAATATTTTATCTTTTGGAAGATTCGCCAAAGGATTGGATTTCAAATTAATTGATTCAAAGATTTTAGATCTTTGCTGCGGTGTTGGTGCCATTGGCTTCGAAGCTCTTTCGCGCGGGGCAAAATTTATTACTTTTATCGACAATAATCGCGAACATTTGGAGTTGGTGAAAAAAAATTCTGAGCTGCTTAAGGTCGAAAATGACTGCGAAGTTATTTGCGCCGACGCAAGAAATTTGCTGGAAAATAAAAAAGAGTTCGATCTCATCTTCCTGGATCCGCCTTACTCTGAAGAATCTGCGCCAATCATTAAAAACCTCTTCGAGAAAAATTTTATTCACGAAAAAACTCTGCTCGTTGTTGAAATGAGATCCGGAAAAGAGCCGGAAAATTTTTTACCTTTGCAATTGCTCGAAAGCAGAAAATACAGCTCAACAAGTTTTAATTTTTTAAGAAAATGAAGAAAATTCTAATCATCCAAGCCACTTTCTACCAAAATATTTCTGCACTTTTACTTGCTGGCGCGACGAAAAAAATTACTGAACTTGGTTACGAGTTTGAAGTGATTACGGTGCCTGGAGCGCTGGAAATTCCTGCGGTAATTGCCTTCGTAAAAGAGAGTAAAAAATATGTTGGCTACGTTGCGCTTGGTTGCGTAATTCGTGGCGAAACTTCGCATTACGACATTGTTGTGGGCGAGAGCGCGCGCGGTTTAAACGACATTGCAATCAAAGCGAAATTGCCAATCGCCAACGGAATTATTACAGTTGAAAATGAGCGGCAAGCCTTGGAACGCGCAGATCCAGATAAAAAAAACAAAGGCGGATTCGCGGCGAATGCTTGTGTAGAAATGATTAAATTGAAGGAACTTTTTTCGTAAAAGTTTAAAAGGCTCGTGTGAGATTAGCCGAAACAAATATTAACACAAAAATGCTTCACAAATTTTTCAGCACAGTTTTTTTAGTTTTTTTAGCGACGCAAAATAGCAGCGCTTTTGAATGGTCGAAAGAGCGCCCAATTCACATTGTTGGCTCGTCAACGATTTCACCATTTTTGACCGCGGTTTCGGAAGAGTTTGCTCGGGTGCAAGATTTAAAAAATCTCAAAACTCCAACACCATTTGTTGAATCAACTGGAACGACGAACGGCTTTAGAATTTTTTGTGCAGGGGCTGGTTTAGATTTTCCTGATTTCATTAACGCCTCGCGCCCAATCAAAGAAGAAGAGGAAGAAAATTGTAGTCACAATGGCGTGAAGAATCTTGTCGAAATCAAGATCGGTTACGACGGAATTGTTTTTGGCAATTTTATTAAAAATAAAAAAATTCAGCTCACGCAGGAGCAAATTTTTTTGGCCCTAGCGGAAAAAGTTCCAGAAAATATTCGCGACAAAAAAAGCAAAAAATTGGTGAAGAATTTCTACGAAACTTGGAACCAAATCGACCCAACTTTACCAAAAAGAAAAATTCTCATCTACGGCCCGCCTCTAACCTCGGGAACGCGTGAAGTTTTTTCTGACATTGTCCTGGAAGAGGTTTGTTTTCGCAAAAAAGAATTCGTCGAAAATTACCCAGATTACGAATCGCGAAAGAAGCAGTGTAGTGCTTTTAGAAAGGACGGAAAGTTTGTTGAATCGGGCGAAAATGACCACGTGATTATTGAAAATCTGAAGAGTCACCCCGACGCTTTTGGAATTTTTGGATTTAATTTTTTAATCGAAAATCAAAAAACTATTCAAGCAGTTGCGATCGCCGGAACTTTGCCAAGCTACAAAAACATTGCCTCTAGGCAGTACAAACTTTCCCGTCCGCTTTTTGTTTATTTCAACAAAGAGCATCTGAATTTAATTTCGCCAATGCGTGATTTTGTGCGAGAAATTATTAGCGACGAGACAATCGGCGACAAAGGTTACTTGGTGAATAGCGGCCTTGTGCCCTTGAGCGACGCTGAGTTGGGCGAGGTTAGAGAAAGTATTTTACCCCAACTCTAAATGAAAATTACTCGCCTAGCTCTAGTTTTGATTTTGTTTTTACAGACCTCTTGCGTCACTCAGGCATTGTGGGGAGACAAGAGTTACGAAGAAAAAATTAATCAGTTTTTTGTCGGATCGGACGGAAGATACGTGGTGCTAGTTGGTGAAAAATACCACTACATTTTCGCCGATAATTCAGGGATTTTAAAAGTGATTTTATCTTCAGGAAAAAATAATGCCCTGGTCATTAAGTCAGATCAGAGCTACCTCAAATTAAGTTCAGAAAATGAAGTAAAAGGTGATTTGGTAATGGGCGGGCCAGCTAGCTTACTTTCGGGTGAAGAGTTGCAAAACCTTGATCGCCTAGGAGTAAGGCCGAATGCAAATGGTGACGTTAAGGTTTACATTAATCTTTCCGGTCGAAGATACGCCGCAAAATATTTGGGCGAGGGTTTGTCTAGATCGAATACTGCGCAAGTAATCAAGATTTATTACCTTGATTCTAACCTGGTAAAAAATGTTGGGAAAGTTGCAGTGACCCCAATTGCCGTAGGTTTGGACGCGGTGTTGTTGATTGGCAAAGTTGTGCTTCTTGCTCTTGATTAGATATTTTTTATCTCCTCCGCCTTTTCAACCCAGATCCGTCATTCTTCAAGTTCTGGCGACTTGGGAGGGTTTAGATTTTAGTAAGGTTCAACCAACCCACGGTCGAGCAACAGTTGATTCAAATATTCCCCACCCTCTGCCACTTCCTTCTCACTGCCTTCGCCAAAAAATACGTCAGCAATGTAACGACCGTAAATATCAGTTTTGTTGGTTTTGACGATTAAAAAAGGCGCGTCTTTTAGAATTTTTTTCAGCGCCGCCGTGGCTTTTTTTCCGTCGGAAGTTTCCGCCTCTGCCGCATTAATTTTCGCAAGTCTCAAAATCTCCCGGTGCTTAATTCCAAATCCTAAATCAAGTTTTACGTGGATTGTGTCGCCGTCGACGATTCGCTCTAATTCAGCTTTGTAAGTGTATTCACCACCTTTGGATTCTCGAACTTGTTGAAGATTGGCGAAAGATTTCTCGAGGAAAATATTGAAACCCAAATCGATTTCGCCGGATTTGGTGAATGTGTAGGTGGAAATTTTTCCGCGAGTTACGCGGAGTTTTGTCGTTAAATTTTTCTTCTTAATTTTTTTTGTCGCACCAATCCTTTGTTGTAATTTGTCGGTACCAAGATTTTTTTCGATTACTAAGCCTTCAAGTTGGGCGCGGGTTTCGGCGTCTTTTACGGAAATTAGATTTCGGTAGTGGCTCCAGCTTAGGGCTTTTTCTTCGCTCGGTAATTTTGGGTAGGTTTTGTAGAAGCTGTGCATTTTGTACAAAGTTTTTTTCGGAATTGTGACGTCGTTAGTCAGTTTGTTAAAAAACTCTTCTCCGTATCCAGCGCGTTTATTTTCTTTTAAATGCGATTCGATTTCTTTGCCAATCTCCCAACTCATTACGACCTTTTCTCGATTCAAATCTCGTACAAGATTTTGCTTCGTTTGCGCGATTGTTTTTTGAATTTTGACGAGAAGTTTTTTGTAATTTTGTGAGATAATTTCCACCTGGCTTGAGAGTTTGATTTTAAAGGGCTGAAAAGGATTTTGTTTGAATTGTCGACTTAAGTCGACAATTCACTTATTTAAGCAAGTAAAAAATAAATATGAGACTTGAGTAAAGGTTTTTCGTGCTGTTATTTTTTGGGCTTGCTAAAAATTAAAATTCTTCAACGGCTCAAAATAATTTCCTTAAAAATGGCAGAAAAAAATACTCAATCGATTCTGGAGTCGATCAAAAAAAAGCTGAATAAATTTGATCAAAAAACGGCAAATAAAATGTCTAATCTTGACGATGAATTTGATTACGTTGCGTCAGCAAAAAAAGAAGGAGAGGGTCGTTACGAATCAGTTCTTTCTCAGGCTGCTGAGTCAGAGCAAGTTTCTGAGCTGGCACAAGATTCGCAGTCGGAAATTAACAAAGAAAATCCTGCTTTAGAAAATCTTGATTTGGACGATGAATCTAGCATTAAGCCAATAATGGAAGAGGTTGCCGCTGGTTCACAAAATACAGATTCTTACGAAGAATTCGAAGAAGAGGACCTAGAAGATTTTGAAGATGAAGTCGATTTTGCAGAGGATGAAGACGATCTTTTAGAAGGTGATTTTTTAGAAGATGAATTCGCAGAAGAGCTCGAAGAAATGCGTGCGAAAGCGTCGATTGAAACAGAAGAGAATGACGATTTAAATTTCGGTGAACTTACCCAGTCAGAATCCAAAGTAGAAGAAGAGAGCAAAGAGCCTTTAGTCGAAGAAGAAGAGAGTGACGAATTAAATTTTGACGAACTTACTCAAGCAGAATCTGAGGCGGAGGTAAACCAAAAAGAGCTGGTAACTGAAGAAGAAGAGGAAGACGAGGATTTAAATTTTACTGAACTTACTGAGGCTAAACCTGCAGAGGTGAAGCAGAAAGAGCCGGTGACTGTAGAAGAGGAAGAAGATGACGATGATTTAGATTTTGACGATCTTGAATTTGAAGAAGAGGCTAGAAAAGAGCAGTCACAAAAAGCGGTAGAGCAGCCGGCTGAGCAAGATCCTCACGATGATGAGCTCGACGAATTGGAGCGCGAGATTCAGAAGTTAAAAGAAACGGCGAAAGAAGAGTCTCCGAAAGAGGCGCACCTTGAGCTTGAAGACGAGTTGCTGGGCATTAAGCCGGCAGAAGTTGTCGCGTCGGTTGTTGCGCCTGTGCCCCTAGCGCCAGAGCCAGAGCGGGCAGCAGTTCCGCAAGAAGCGCCGTCGCCGCCCAAAGTGGAACTGGATAATTTTTCTTCTTTCCCAGAATTGCCGCCAATTCAAGTGCAAGCTGCGCAAGAAATTTCTAACACTCAAATCTTTGAGCGAAGAGGCGTGGCGCTTGACGAAGCGACTGTAAAACAAACAACAGAATCGGTTAAAAAATTACTCGACGCCAGAAATGTTGTTTCGGGAATCGCTAATTTTTCACAAAGCCCAATACTTGCAGAGCTAGCAATGCAGATGCTTGAGCCCAAGCTAGAAAAATGGCTGAATGAAAACTTGTCGCAAATGGTTGAGACCGTTGTGCGCGAGGAAATTAAGAAAATTATTTCGAAGGAATAGCGCTGAATTCCTGTGAAAACTTTTGCCAGTTGAGCGAAGTCGAAACTAAAAAAGTTCGGCGCAAATCTTTTTTCGTTTCGACTTCGCTCAATCGAGGAAAAGATTAGATCAACCCAACAAAAATCAAAAAATGAAAATCGCAAAAAATCTTGCCGAATTAATTGGCAATACGCCACTCGTGCAAATCAATCGTCTTAATAATTCGCAGGCACAAGTTGTGGCGAAGTTGGAATATTTTAATCCTGCTAATTCGGTGAAAGATCGAATTGGTGTAAACATGATTGAGACCGCAGAGAAGCAGGGTTTGATTACGGCGGGCAAGACTGTTTTGATTGAGCCAACTTCGGGAAATACCGGAATTGCTTTGGCTTTTGTGGCGGCGATTAAGGGTTACCGGCTCATTCTAACAATGCCGGAAACGATGTCGATTGAGCGCAGAAAATTGCTAAAAATTTACGGCGCGGAAGTGGTTTTAACAGAAGGTTTGAAGGGGATGAGAGGCGCAATTGCTAAGGCGGAAGAGTTGAAAGCAGAAATAAAAGATTCGGTAATTTTACAGCAATTTTCAAATCAGGCGAATGTTGAAATTCACCAAAGAACTACCGCGGAAGAAATTTGGCGCGACACGGACGGCAAGATTGATATTTTGGTCTCGGGCGTTGGTACTGGTGGCACGATCACTGGTATTGCTTCGGTGTTAAAACAAAGAAATCCGAATTTTAAAGTGATTGCGGTTGAGCCGGAAGCGAGTCCGGTTTTATCGGGAGGGCAGGCTGGTCCGCACAAAATTCAAGGAATTGGCGCGGGATTTATTCCGGCAATTTTGGACGTAAAATTAATCGACGAAGTGTTTTTAGTTTCTAACGACAATGCACTTGAAACCGCGCGGGCCATGGCTTTGAAAGAGGGAATTCTTGGTGGAATTTCTTCCGGCGCTGCTGCTTACGCGGCGCTTGAAATTGCCAAGAGACCAGAAAATGCCGGGAAGTTAATTGTCTTTATTTTGCCTTCTTGCGGAGAGAGATATTTGTCTACGGCACTGTTTGAACACATTGCTGCATGAAAATCGAATTTTTAGAAAATATTAAAAAAAACGATCCGGCGGCGAAGAGTTATTTGGAAATAATTTTGTGCTACCCAGGAGCTCACGCGGTGTTTTTTCATCGGATTGCGCATTTTTTGGAGGGGCTGGGAGTACCGGTTTTACCTCGCTTTATCGCGCATGTGAGTCGAATTTTAACTGGGATTGAAATTCATCCAAAAGTTAAAATTGGTAAAAATTTTTTTATTGATCACGGCTTCGGCGTGGTGATTGGCGAGACTTGCGAAATTGGGAATAATGTGACGATTTACCAAGGCGTAACTCTGGGAGGAAGATCGACAAAAAAAATGAAGCGTCATCCAACAATTTGTGACGAGGTGATGATTGGCGCTGGTGCGAAAATTCTTGGCCCGATTGTGATTGGCAAAGGTGCCAAAATTGGCGCGGGAGCGATTGTGATTAAAGATCTCGAGAGCAACAAGGTAATGGTGGCGGATGTGGCGAAGGAGATGAATTAGATTTGAGTGTTTGTGTTATTCTTACTCGTCACGTCATCCCCGTCTTCGCGGGGATGACGTGACGAGATCGAGCAAAAATTACTTAACGTCTAAACCAATCTTCAGCTGACAAAACGGACTCTTCACGTCGACGTTATATTTGTCATTTTTTACACAGCCTTCGTTTGCAGGAAGATTCAAACTATCTCCGCCAGCAGCAGTTACGCGGCCTTTTTGCGGATTGCTGTCGTCAATTTTTTTATCGAAATAAAGAGCGTCTTTGGCAGTGACGCTGCGATTGCCAGTGAAGATGCGTTCGATGTTGGCGAACTTAAATCCTACTTGGTAAAAATTTTTCCCTTCAGCGCCAAAAACAATAATTCCGTTATTTTCTCCGAGCTTACTGATTGGGAAAGTTTTGCCGAATCTTACTAACTGATTTTCTGCGCCGTCGTAATTTTCATCGAGCATTTTTGATTGTGATAAATGAAGCCAAAAATTGGTGATTTCGCCATTGGCTTGCGTGATTTCCAGAGTTTGATTGGTGATAATTCCGTTATTGTCTCCGTCAGTATTTTCAGGCGAGAGGTTTTGATTAATTGTGTTTCTTACATCTCCGGGAAGTGCGTGATATTGGCTGCGAAATCCTGCGATTGCTTGATCGTATTTTTGAATTTGTGCGACTAATCCTCGCGCGTCACTTGTGCCTGCAATCATTTGCGCTGCAAAAATTCCGGCGGCGGCAACGGCGATTACACAAATTATCATTGCGATTTCGATGAGGGTGAATGCTTTACGATTCATAATTTAAGCAATTTAAGTTACGGAAATGAGTTGATTAACTTCGAAGCATTTTTAGAAAACAACCGCGTTTTTTTTAATCCCTTCCAAGCAAGAATACCTTAGTGTTAACACAGAATTCGCTCACACAAAATCTTGTCAGATTTTCTTTGATTTCTCTTGTTTTGCTTGTGCTTTTTTCCTGCACAGATTCTGGATGTATTGATGCCGATGATTTTGGGGAATATGAATCGCAAACTATCATAGTCACTGCAAATGCTGGGCAAGATGCGTGTTCGTACAACGCGGCATTATCAATAATTGATAGCACTCAAGGCTCTGGTATTAAGTCTTGCCTTACTCGGGGCACAACAACTGCAACGAATGGGAATGGCGTTTCGGAAAGCAGCACTACAGGATGCTACGGCCTCTCCTCCGGAGAATTTCAAACTATTTGCATAAGTGGTTGCGTGCAAACATGTCTTTCAGCGGTTGGCAGCGCTAGTTCTGCAGGTGCTGAGCCGGCATGGAATTCAACCGACAAAAAAGGAGCTGGTCAAAATTCTGGCGTTACAATCAAGCCTGGCTCGCAAATTATTGTTCGAGCCGTTGGCTCAATTTCCTTGGGTAGATCAATAGACTACCCGTCTCTTTATTTGATGGCGAATAATCCTCGGTCTCACTCTTACAACTCGTCTTGGCAAAATAATTTTTTTGATGTTCGTTCGGGGCAATCGCTAGGAATTAATTTTAGTGGTTTGGTTTATCAAGGCGGTAATGGCACTACGTTGCCACTCGGTCAAACTGCCGATGTTGCCGCGCATCCGGAATATCTAAACAATCTCGCCAGAAAATTAGTGGTTTATACCATTCCTCATCCAGAAAATTACGGTGGTTTTGATATAAATAAAACTACGGAAAAAGAGGGTTCGATAACAGTTCCTCTTTGGCCAGATCCGCAGGCGTGGCAATGCTCTTACAGTGGAACAAGTTTATTGGAATCAACCTGTGGCAATGCATCTTATCGGGGTATTGGTTACAGCAATGTTGTTGATAAAGCGGCCGATTCAACATTTCCGATTACTTCCGCGTTGCAATCCTCAATACTCACACAATATGGCGGGGTTATTAGGCGGAATGGAGACGGTTTAAATACCGGCACTTATGATCCTTTTGCGGTTACGGCGAATAATGTGATTTGCAATGGAGCCAATGGATCTTGCACAAATATCGCCAACGTTCCAGTAAATCAGGGCCAAATTATTGGCGACCTCTCTTCTGCAAGTATCGATATTACCAACAGTAACAGCGATGCTTTTAAAGTTTCTTTTCGTTCGTTAACGGGAGATGTGGGATGTGGTTCTTCCGCTACGCCTCTCATGCTTAGCGTATCTGTTTTGGATTCCCAGAGTAATCCCCTCTACTCCTACAGCTCATCTGTAATAAACACATCTTGGACAAATACCGTCATAAATCTTGAGTCTGGTCAAAAATTACGCATCGCTACAAATGCAACTAAACACTTTGGAACTGGAGTAAATTGTGGACGAGTTATTGGGATCAGATATTTGAAATATCATGATCTTATCATGCAGCAATCTGGCTTCTTAAGGTTTGCTACTCTCGGCGCACCAGCACAAGCGGGGGGAACAACGTGCACAATCAAAGGAAGAATAATTAATCCGAGTGGAAGCCACGTAGATAACGGCACATACGGCGCAGATTTTTATGAATATTTGTCGGTAGATCCAATGGCGGCTGGTTTGTCGGTTCCGTTTTTAGTAAATGGCTCGACTGGTTCGAATTGGGCGCCTGGCATCGGAGCTAGCACAACTCAGGTTTACGTGCGCAAAGGACAAAAAATCCGCTTCGATCCCGACAGTTGGAATAATACATGGACCTCTTCTGCCGGAGCGAGACAGTGCGGTATCGGCATGACAATGACGATTGATCCGCGTCCGGCATTACTTTGTCGTGGTAAGACGAGTGAGATGATGCCTAATCCCAGTTCTGACTGCATTCCAGATATCAATAGTAGCGGTGTTTTAATAGGTTGTCAGGCGTTAGCGACGAAAGATTGTTCGGATGAAAGTGGTGCGTCTTATTGCCCTGTTGCAGCTTGCGCAGAAACCGTGACATGTTCTGGTAATGGCGTTTCTCCTGACTACACAAAAACATCATGTGCGCTCGGCACCGGAGCTTTTTCCGTTGATAGCTGCATTAACTTAAGTTCAAGTAAATGCACCAGTTGTTCAAACAAAAAGCTCGCTAATGCCAAGTTGCCAGCCATGGTCAGCGTTACAGGAATAGATCAATGCTACGATTTAGAAAATTACACGGGCAAGGCTGAAAATATTCCTCCAAACCCATTAACAGACCCATTATCAATAGAAAATGTAAATGATTTTCTTAATGATCCGCTAAAGGCTAAGGGCGCAGTAAAGCTTAATGGGTTTAATGGCAATTACGGCAACATCTCTAGTTTTTCAGATACCGGAACTTCGTCTGTCGACAAAAAAGTATATCGGGCTAACTCTCAATATTTCATCAATAGCGATTCGCGACTTCGCCTCATTGTGCTCGACGGCAATGTAATGAGTAATATTTGGGGATCTTACTCAGATAACACCAGCCCCACCGTAAGTTATAACGGTAATAACGGTATAAAAATTGGTTTTTCAGGTGGCCTAGAATTTAAGAATGGGACATGGCTGCAGATGCAGCTCTGTAAAGAAAGTTCAAATAGTAACAGCAGTCTAAGTTATGATTGTAAAAGCGTAAGCACTCCTACGGATTTTGCCGCAAGTGCTAATCAGCCTGAATTAGTTAATATTACCCTCCCATCGCCCTCTACCCCAATTGGTTCTTCACCTAGCTTGACAGGCAATTATGCTTTTGATTCCAGCGGCAATCTCTATCGAATTAATCCTGGTTCGGTTGCCGGCGATTGTACTCTTGCGACTCAGGGCCTTCAAAATAGTGCGGGCTCGATGTTTTACTGCCACACTTACGAATATTATTCTGAGGCTGGTTTTGCAGCTTTAACTCAAAATGGCAGAGATAGCTCAACCACAAATGTCGAGAAGTTGCGTTTAACTTTTAAGATTCTCGATCCAGAAATTGCGAATTGTAAATTGACCACAACTGGAGCGGATGATGGCATCAAGTTAGACAATCCTTATTACAGTAGCTCGGCGACAAACACCGGAGCCACTTGCACATCTGCCGAGATTCCAGGATCTGCCGCGTGCAAAAAACAATTTTATTGCGCCAATAAATACAGCAACAATTCCGGTGAATATTACGTTAACGTTAAGGTGAAGTCTACGCATACCGGCTCAGTCTCTAGTGTCATCAGTGCCGTAGTAAAACCGATTATAGAAGTGATGGACGGCAAGCAAGATGATCCAGCTACTTTGGATAAGAATGAAGCAACGATCGGCCAATCAGAAAGAATTTATAAATTACTAATCGCCGATCCGCGCTACCAAGCGATTCTCACCGTAAGTTTGGTGGTGATGATTACCTTCTGGGGCGTGGGTTATTTACTTGGGGTCAGCGAGTTAAATCACACAGAAATCATTACTCGTGTCTTCAAGATTGGCTTCATTTATTTGATGGTTGGGGTAACTGGGTGGGAGTGGTTTAAAATGTTCTTCGTCGCCTTCTTCAAGGAGGGGACAGATTACCTATCTTTCATGATGGCCTCTTCCTTCGATGAGTCGCCAGAGCTAGCTGCAGCCATTGAATCTGGTAATCTCTACGATAAATCGGTTCTCTTTAGCAGCGTCGACAATGTTTTTAATTTATTCTTTTCGCCCGCGGTGCAGAAGAAAGTTTACGCATTGTTCTTCGCCAGTATTTTTGGCTGGGCCTATTGCCTAATAATTATGTGGAGCTTTGTGCACTACGTTTACGCAGTCTCGAACGCCATTTTGCTTTATCTCACTGCCCAAGTTTTTATCTCGATCATGTTTGTGGTGGGTCCGATCTTTTTCGTCTTCATGATTTTCAGTCAAACCAAAGATATGTTTGATAATTGGTTGAAGCAATTAATCGGCTTTTCGCTGCAACAAATTTTCCTCCTAATCACTTTGGCCTTCTTCAACATGTTGATGTATGAAGTGATCAAGATGTCGCTCGGCTACAAGGTTTGTTGGGATGAAATCTGGGTGATGAATCTCGGCATCACCAGAATTTCTCTGATGTCTTTTTGGACGATCGCCTCACTGCCGCCACGCACTAACGCCAATTCACAAGTTGGCAATATTGGCAATCCCGAAGGAATTCCTTCGATCTTTACGATTTTATTTATTTGGGTAATCGCCTCGCTGATGGAACAATTTATTGGCTTCATGACTGAAATGGCCGCAACTATTTCGGGTGGTTTGAAGGCGACTGAAATGGGCAAGGGAATAGCTGCGATGGCTAGTAAAATTAAAGGAGCCACTGTTGATAGAGCTCTCGATTACGCCAAAGCTCAAACTGTCGACAGAGTTCTTGATTATGCTGATGATAAACTTTTCGATCATGGAAAGGCGGCCGATGGTAGGCGTGATGATGCTACTAAAAAAGATGCTTCAGATGCTGCTAATGCTAATAGCGCGATTGCCGCGGGTAAAGAGGCTGCAAGCAAACATAGAGCAGAGACAGGAGATAGTTCAGCAGCTGGATCTGCCGCAGCAGCAGCCAAGGGACAAAGAGATCATTTGACGAAAATGGGAATAACAGATGAGAAAGAAATCGACAAAATATTGAACAGCAAAGGTGCGAAAACTGGCGGAGCTAAAAGCGTAGCTGGGGCTCTTTATAATGCCGCGAGCAACAGAGGAACTATTAACAAATCTGCGGCAGAACAAGCTGCTGACGAGACTGGAAATCTCTCAGAAAAAGAGTTCAGCGCAGCGTTGGAAAATGCGACTCCAAAAGGAAGAGAAGATCTTGTTAAGGCACGCAATAGCGGCGAGAAGCAAGTTGATAGAAGCGCTGCCGGCACAGCTTACGATATTATGGCTGGTGAAACTAAACTTTCAGAACTTGTGGGTAAGAAAGTCTCTTCCGGACTTAAACAAGCTGGCGAAACATTAAGCACTGGCGTAGGAGTAGCGATTAAAACAGCAACCGGAATTGACGTTGGCGATGTATCAAATGCGCTCGGGCGCGATAAAGATCGCAACGAAGCAAAAGATCAATTAATAAAAGAAGGATCGATCACTGAGTTAATGCCTGGCACCGAAATGAGCAGAAACAAAGAAGAGAAAGCCTTGCTCGATGAGCGCACTGCAGAAATTAAAAAGGATAAAAAACCTCCTACTCCAGCTAAAGCAGTAACAACTGGCGGCTCAATTGCTGGGCAACGCGAGGCCGAACATTTGAATGAGATGGATAAGATTGACGAAGCTGATCACGGTCCACTTTCGAAAGCTATTCGAAAAACGGGACAGCAATTCAGTACTGCCGCTAAGAGTCTAAATCCAGGAAGCAACAGCAGAAAAAAATTCGCGAATGAAGCAGCAAAAAACCCCGACCAGGCTACTGTCACGGAAAATCAAATGATTGCTGAAATTGAAGTCGGCGATAAAGAGATCGGAGAGTTAAAAGTTGCTCGAGCTGATGCAATGAGTGTCGTGAAAGAGAATAAGGGCTCAGTCGATTCTAAAAAAAGTGAGATCGGAAAATTAAGAGGCGAATATCAAAAACATCAATCCGAGGCCCGCAAAGGTTTATTGCCAAGCGAAACTAAGGATAGTCATTCAAAAGCAGCTGCGTCGACTCTCTCTAAAATAAAAGAAAAAGAAAAAGAGCTTTATGGCAGCGATGAATATAAAGCTCATCAATCAGCAACCGTCGCGGTGCATCAAATAGATTCTAAAATCAGTAGCAAGGAAGCGAAGGGTGACAATATGAAGGGGATTTTCAGTAATATTGAAAATTCAAGAAAGGCCGTAGTAGATGAGGTCAAAAAAGCGGCTGGCAAAGGAACAGAAGTGCAGAAACAACCACGCTCTTCGGCACATAGAATATTGGAGAATAAAAAAGATATAAACGAAAAAGATAAAAAAACTCTAACCAATGCTGGAGAAATCTTCGATAAAATGGCGCACACTAAGAATGAAACGATAGAGGGTAGCCCCGAACATACACAGGCCGAAGAGGCGTTTAAAGCCTATCAAGGTGCCGAAAATCAAGACGACTTCGACAAATTCGAAAAAGATTACACAATCAGCAAACAAGAGATAAAAGCTGATAAAATGGAGAAAGATTTCGACAAGCTAAAATCCCCAGAAGATTTCGCCAAATTCTCCAAAGCAAATCCAGTTAAAAAATAATTGAAATATGGTCAAAAAATTTACCACAAATTGTGATTTCGGTGGGCAGAAAGCGCCAATCGATCTTTATGTTGGAAACCCAGCTTCGGGCTCTCATCCGCTTGGTTTTCAGAGTAAGTGGTTAGCAACTTCTAAGAGTGGAACGATCCCTTCGGAAATTATGAATTCATTCTCTAAATTAGTGGAGATTTCAGAAAAAAATCGCGTGCCATTCGAGGATCTTTGCGAATATGTAATCGCAGAACTCAGATCCAAAAACACGGTTGTTGAAGATGCCAACAAAGCCACCGAACTTTCCAAAGATTCAGAAAAAAATGACAAATAACATACATGTTGCCGTGCTCATGGGCGGCTGGAATTCAGAACGCGAAGTTTCTTTGCGTTCTGGTCAAGCTGTTTTTGAGGCGCTTAACAAGTTGGGTTACAAAGCAACTAAGATCGATTTTTCACGCGAGATTTTTACGCAGTTAGCAGAAGTAAAGCCAGATATCGTCTTCAATGCATTGCACGGGCAATATGGCGAAGATGGCCGAGTTCAGGGCGTTCTCGACATTCTACAAATTCCCTACACCCACTCCGGAATTGTCGCTTCTGCGATTTGCATGGACAAGGTTTTGACTAGAAAAATCTGCACAACCGTTGGCGTAAAATCGCCGCATTACGAAATTTTGAAGAAGGGCCTGGGGGATAAACAGGACGCGCAAAATAAAGAAAAAATTTTCGCCGTTGGCAAGCCTTTTGTGATTAAGCCAATTCATGAAGGCTCATCAATTGGTGTCGAAGTTATTTTACAAAATACCCAATTCGATTTTACAAAATATGAGTGGAAATATGGCGACGAAATCATCGTTGAAAAATATTTAGCTGGGCAAGAAATCCAAGTTGCGGTGATGGATGGTAAGGCTCTAGGCGCAATTGAAGTAAGGCCGCATGGCTTGTTCTACGATTACAAATGTAAATACACCGCAGGCATGACTGACTACATTATGCCCGCCGAAATCAGCGCCGAAAAATATGCGGAAGTTTTGGATTTAGCTGAGCGCTGTCATTCGGTTGTTGGTTGCCGAGGAGTCAGCAGAATCGATTTTATTTTGAACAATAAAGACGGCGGCGACGATAATTTTTATTTGCTCGAAACCAACACTCATCCCGGTTTTACCGCGACTTCTTTAGTGCCAAAAATTGCGAAACATGTTGGAATTTCTTTTGAAGAGATCGTTGAGTTTTTAGTAAAAAATGCGCGCTGCGAATAAGGAATGACGTTAATGGACCCCGCAACAAGTGCGGGGTGACAAATTCTAGACTAGAGTTACAGGGCAACACTTCTAGGAGTTGCAGGGTAACCTCTCTAGAACTGCAGGGCAACACTCTCTAGAGCTGCAAGGTGCACTCTCTAGAGCTGCAGGGTAAAACTTCTAGAGTTGTGGGTAACGCTTCTAGGACTGCAGGGTAAACACTCTCTAGAATTGCATGGCGATACTTCTAGAGTTGCAGGGCGAAACTCTAGAGCATTACTCCAATCCGTCACCCCGCACTTGTTGCGGGGTCCATTAAAATTTACAAAAAAAATGGAAAAAAAATTTAGCTCTATTCTCAAAAACTTCCTCCTGACCAATCCATTTTTACGTCGCGTAAGAATTTTTCTTAGTCAAAAAGTTAAACCGATCCTGATCAAGTTCGGCGTGTCTTTGGTCGCGTTGCTCATTTTGATCTTCATCTCATTAAAACTTTTTAAGCCGGACATTTTGCAGAAATTTTATTTGCAATCTCGTGTCTATTTTTTCACGCAACTCAATTCAAATTACGGCGAGTCAGCACAAATCAATATCACTGGCAACGGCCGCATTCCTAAGGAGCAAATCATTGCCGCGATCAATAAAAGTAAAAAAAGTAAGCCAGAATTTTTGATCCAAAACTTAGTCGACGAAATAAAAACTCAGCTGCCTTGGGTGAGTCAAATTACAATTACACGCAGTCTTCCCGACACTTTAAACATTGTGATTACCGAATTCGTGCCTTTCGCAATTTGGCAAAATGACGGCGGAAAATATTTGATCGACAAGGATGGAAATATCGTTCCCTTTGAAGATCAGGAAGAATTTCGCGATATGGTGACATTATCGGGAAAGGGCGCTAACACTCACGTCAGATCACTTTTTAATATTTTTGTGATTGATCCAAAATTAAGTGAAAATGTTTTTTCAGCAACTTGGGTTGGAGATCGCAGGTGGGATATTCGTTTTGAAAATGGACTTCTAATTAAACTGCCGGAGACCAATATTTCTGAGGCTTGGCAACGTTTGATTAAAATTAACAACATGCCCGGATCACTACTCGGGCTGAAAATCATTGACCTACGCATTGCCGACAAAATTTATCTCGAGTACAACGATTCAGTCATTAAAGAATTAAAAAATGTCTAAAAAATTACAGAAAGGAAAAATCGTCGCGTGCCTTGATATGGGATCGTCCAAGCTGGTTTGTGTAATCGCAGCGATCAATGGCGAGGATGTAAAAATTCTTGGTTACGGCCACAAAGAATCGCGCGGAATTTTGGCAAGTGCAATTTCCGAAATGCGTTTGGCGCAAAAATCAATTACCAACGTTGTTGCTGAAGCAGAGCGCATGGCCGGCTTTAATATTGATCAGTTGCTCGTAGGAATTTCTGGAAGTCAGATCATTTCAACTCATTACGAAGTGAGCTGCAAAGTCTCTTCCGACATCGTGAAAAATTCTGATATCATTAATCTCACCAACAAAATTCGCGGCGACTTTAAGAAGAAAAATCGTGAAATAATTCACTTAGTTCCTTTGCAATATAGGCTCGATGATTCCACGCCAATCCTAAATCCGCGCTACATGACTGGCGAAAAACTTCACGCCAAATTCCACGTTGCCTACACTTCACAAACTACGATCAGAAATATTGAAAGTTGTCTGAAGCACTGCCAGTTGTCGGTGAATAGCTACATCGCCGAACCTTACGCCTCAGGTCTTTCATGCCTCTCTGACAACGAGATGAATATTGGCACTTTGCTGATTGATATTGGAGGAAGTTCGACTTCATTTTCCTTGATTCACGAAGGAAAATTACTCTACGTCGGCAATTCAAAAATCGGCGGAGGTCATATCACTAAAGACATCTCAACTATTCTCGGCATCAGTGCGCAAGTAGCAGAAAAAATTAAAAATCTAAATAGCTCATTGTTGATTTCGCCGATCGAAGAAAGAGAGGCGATTAAGTTTAAATTCTCCGAAGATTACGAAGAGCAAAATATGGTGAGCATCACGCGCATCGAGCTTCGCGATATTATTGCTTCAAGGCTCGAAGAGTTGTTTGAATCGGTAAAATCCGTTTTAGAAAAATCCGGTGTGCCGTTCTACATGCTTGGAAATATTGTGCTCACTGGCGGCGTTTCTGCGACCGTCGGAATCGATAAACTAGCCGCCGAAATTTTCCGAAAAAATGTACGAATCGGTTATCCAAATAAATTTGAGAAAGTTCCATCTGCCATCCTAAACCCAGCAAACTCATGCTCTCTAGGCATGCTATCTTTCCTTCGCAACCTTCACATGCGCGAAAAAATCAAAGATGGTTTTGAAAGTAGAAATAGCTGGTTCCGTAAATTTATTGAGAAGTTGGTTGGATAGTTTTTGACTGATCCAGGTTCAACCCAGATCCGTCATTAGAATCACGCCATTATCTCTACTAACCCTTAATTCTATTAGCCTCGTTCTGTGCTCCGCTCCGTCAGCGTATGCATGCTACGCTTCCGGTGCGGTGCTCGTCCGAGACTAATAGAATTAAGGCTTAGCGAGATACTGTCGCAATTCTAATGACGGATCTGGGTTCAATTCTAACTTGGGGAGGATTGATTTATTTGAGCTGAGATTTGGAGCTAATAAACGATTAGCTGGGCTGCAAAATATAACTATCGATATGACATCTGAAGCGAACAGGGGGACTAAAGCGACTCTGAGATTTTCTTACTGACTGTTGGTGTGAATGTCGGGAGCCACCACCACGCAAACCCGGCGTGTGTAACTATTTCCTGTGAAGGTGTTGTATTTGTTACTCTCCCGACGGGCGGCACTTTTTCCATGAGATAGAATTTAACAAGAGGAATTTACAAAAATTTTCACTTTTTTTGACGCCTTGTTTTTTGGATAAAACAACTTGAAGTAGATGAGTAATTTAATTGAGCACAAAAGATCTTCTAACGTCCCATCCCGCCGCCATCATTTTTATGACCAAAATCTTGTCGGGCTTTAATGATCTGCGAGAATCCGCCTTGTTGTCCGTAGCGACTGTCGTAATTAGTGCCGACACCATTCTTTTCGCTCTGATCATGCTTGAGATGTTTGCTGATACCGAGTCTGATTTTTTTAAGTCGCCAGAGCATTGATTCTTTGTTTGCTCCTGCCATCGGATTAAAAGATCCCATTTTATCAACCTCTTCTGAACGCTTGTCCCACACGTCTTCGAGGATTTTTTCTTGCTCATCTTTTTTTTCTTTAACTCCTTTTTCTCCTCCTTCTAAGCCGCCGACTTCGCGATCTAAATTTCTTTGCTGATAACTTTCTGGACGAATGGAGTGATCAAGATCTTCAAGCGAAAGAGTCGCGCGATATTCTTGCGACTTATCAGTTTTGTAAGCTGTGGATTCGACGCTGAGGTCGACTGACATCGATTCAACTTTTTTAAAATCTGAAGATTTTTTTAAAAATTTAAACGCTGCAACTAAAGCTAAAATCACGCCGAGGCTGATTATTATTTCGATCACAATTCCTCCAATTTTTTTATTACCGAGAAGGCGGAAGAGATTTTATTTTGCGGCGAAGAGGTGTTGCACAGAAATAAAACTCGCTGACCAGTATGTAGCTTAATCTTGTTCTTACTCGCGAAAATCATCCCCAGTAATTTTTCTGGATTTCTAAATTGATTATTCTTGAAGCCAAGCACGACGCCTTCCGAAGTCGATTCCAATTTTTCGATCCCGAGTTTTTTACAGAGATGCTTGAGCTTGGCGATTTCGATCAAATTCAAAATTTCTTCCGGAATTTTTCCGAAGCGATCATTCATTTCGTCGGTGAGATTTTGTGCGTCTTCTTCGCTTTTTATCATCGCGATTTTTTTGTAGAAGCTCATGCGTAGAGATAAATCGGGCATGTATTCTTCAGGGATGAGCAAAGAAATCCCAAGCTTAATTTGAATCGAGTAATCTGCCGGCTCGTCACGCTGAGCCTGTTTAAGTGTGCTGTCGTTGCTCTTCAAATCCTCAATCGTTTCCAAAAGCATTTGCTGATAAAGCTCAACACCAGTTTCTTTCACATGCCCAGACTGCTCATCACCAAGTAAATTACCGCTGCCGCGAATATCCATGTCGTGACTTGCAACAGTAAAACCAACGCCAAGTGAATCGAGATTTTGCATCACTTCCAATTTTTTCTGCGACTCGTCAGAAACTTTTTTGCGATGATCGATCATCAAATAACAGTAAGCCCGAACCTTGCCGCGACCTACGCGTCCACGGAGTTGATAGAGTTGCGCGAGGCCGAACATTTCGGCTTTGTAGATAATCATGCTATTGGCCTCAGTGATGTCGATTCCAGATTCGATAATCGTGGTTGAGAGAAGCATATCGATTTTTCCGTCGACGAAATCATTCATGATTTGATCAAGCTGGTTCGGCGACATTTGGCCGTGCGCGTGGGTAATTTTAATTTCCGGCAGAAGAATTTTTAGGCGCGGCTCCATCTCTTCGATGTCGCGAATTCGGGGCACCACGAAGAATACGCGACCGCCACGATTATATTCGCGCATCACCGCCTCGCGCACGATTACCGAGTCGTAAGGCATCACAAAATTACGAACGGCCAGGCGATCAAGTGGTGGCGTGGCGATCAAGCTCAAATCTTTTACGCCAGTGAGCGACATTTGCAACGAGCGTGGAATAGGGGTAGCAGAAAGCGTAAGCACGTGAACCTCGTGACGCAGCTCTTTCAATCTCTCTTTTTGCGCAACACCGAAATGTTGCTCTTCGTCAATAATTACGAGCGAGAGATTTTTGAATTTAATATTTTTTTGGAGCAGGGCATGCGTTCCAATCACGATTTGCAAGGATCCGGCTTCAATTTCTTCGCGCGTCTTTTTCGCATCTGCAGCGCTAACAAGACGTGAAAGTTGAGCGATTTTCACGCCAGTCCCTTCGAAGCGTTTAGTAAAATTTTTGAAATGCTGTCTTACCAGAAGAGTCGTCGGTGCGACAATCGCGATCTGCGATCCTTTTTTGCCCACTACTGAAGCTGTAGCGCGCATCGCCACTTCAGTTTTTCCGAAGCCAACGTCGCCGCAAATTAAGCGATCCATCGGTGAGCCCTTGGCTAAATCTTCTTCAACTTCTTCAATTGCGCGCGCTTGATCTTCGGTTTCAACAAAGCCGAAACGCGATTTGAATTCGTCGTAAAAATGTTGATTGGGAATAAAAATTTCTGCTTTTTTCAAATGACGCGCAGCGGCAATTCTCAAGAGTTCTTCGGCAGCCACCTTAATTCTTTTACGAACTTTTTCACGGCGATTTTTCCAGCCGGCGAGGCCAAGACGATCGAGTTGAATCAGCGGATTATCTGCGCCGTAACGGGTGATTAAATCAATGTCGTGAACAGGAACGAAAAGCGTTTCATTGCCACCGTAAGCAATCTTGATCATGTCGGTTTTGATGCCGATCGCGATGATTGTTTGAATTCCTTCGAAGCGGCCGATGCCATGATCGCGATGCACGATAAGCTCTCCTGGCGCAATGCTTAAGCCCTCTTCAATTAATCTCCTCGACGCCGCTTTGCTGCTTTTTTTACGAATAATTTTTTCGCCGAAAATTGATTGCTCGCCGATGAGCATGAAGTCGGAAGTATAAAATCCGAGATTTAGCGGCAGAAGGATTGTCGGAAATTTAAGATTGTAATCCGGCAGAATTTTGGTGATGCGCTCGCGAAAACTTTCGCTCAAACAAGCGATAATAGTTTTGGTATTTGAGGTAAATTCTTTGACCAGTTCGAGCGGATCTTTTTGATTGGCGCGGCCGGCGAGTGCGAAGTCGGGAACTGGCTTTATCTCTAGGTCAATGATGCGACGATCTTTTTCTTCGCAGTCAAATTTATTAAACTGAATCGTAACAGTTTTTTGTAAATTTTTTGCAAATTCTGCGGCAGAAAAATAAGAAAGTTCTGGTGCGATTGCGTGGTAAGTTTTGTCGTGATCTCGCGCTTGAAAATATTCGTGAATTAATTCATCGCGCTCTTTGGCAAAAAGAAAAACTTCTTCGCTAAAAAATGTGACTGGGCTTTTTAAGTAATCAAAAAAACTAACTAAATTTTCTTCGTAAAAAAACGGTAACCAGTGCTCCATTCCTGGGTAGGAACGAGATTCGGAAACTGCTGAATAAAGTTGATCATCAAGCGAGTGTGAAGCCCCTTCGTCGCTCTGACGCGCTGACCAGATCTCTCCCGATACGGGGATTCTTGCGCCAAAATTTTCGCGATATTTTCGACGAAAATTCTCAACAGTTTTTTTGTTAAGAATTACTTCATTGCTTGGCAGAATTTCGAGCGACTTTACTGCTTCTTCGGTTATTTGTGTGATCGGATTAAAAATTTTAATCGACTCAACTTCCTCGCCAAAAAAATCAATGCGGTAACCAATTAAATCTGCCGCTTGCTGCATCACGACATCAACGATTCCACCACGCACTGCAAACTCGCCAACGCTGTTGGCGCAAGCTCTGCGCTCGTAACCTTTGGCGACTAATAATCCGGAAATTTGCGGGATTGAGGCTTTGCTACCGACTTGTAAATAGAGCCCGAGATCTTTGATTTGATTAGGCGCGACAGTTTTCTGAAGAAGTGAATTTACCGAAGTGATTACGAAGAATTTTTTACCTTCAGGGCGCGTCGCTAACTTGTACAATGTCTTGATTCGACTCGCTGAAATCAGGGGTTTGGGCGAGATGCGATCGAATGGTAAACAGTCCCAAGCGTAAAAATTTAACAGCTCAAAATCGGGTAAGAAAAATTGAATTTGCTTTTGCACAACTTCCATTTCTGCATCATTTTTGGCGACGAAAACGAAATCAAAACCATTGGCTGAATTAAGAAAATTCTTCGAAATTTCGGCGGATAAAAATCCCTGCGCATCACTGGGAATCTTGGTTAGAACACAAGATTCACGAATGTTTTTAAGTTTTACTTTGTAGTCCATTTAGTCTCTTTCTTCTAAAGCGGAGGTTGTCCCGCTAGGGCTGGATTAATCATCATCGGATTAATTTCCGTCGCTGAACTTGGGAGATTATTAATGGTGCTATTTGCCTTGCGGATCGTCTGTTTTTCTTTGCCGTTAATGTAGAGATTCATGTTGTAAGCGCAGACGATTTCATCGCCGTTGCGCAAAGTGAATTGCGGCGCAACTTTCTCGACAATTATGTAGCTTCCCGCTGATCTGAAGTTGATGAGCGATTCAAATCCTTCGGAATCAACAGAAAAAATTGCTGGAATTTCGGCATTCTTTTTAGCGAATTGGAAGTAAGTGAACTCGCCATTGTCAAAAATCTTGATCGGCGCAATTGTTGGCTCGCCAGTATATTGGTAGTTGAAATTATAGATGCTTAAGTCGCGCATGTCAGGCTCGTCTGAGGGCAAAGATTTTGGGAAGGCGACGAGGTTTTTATCTTTCTCATCCGGGTAAACAAATTTGGCGACGAAGATTAAATCTTTGTCGGTTATGCCCTTTGCTTCCTTTGCCATCAACTCAAAATGATAGACACGTTTGCTGCTGATTACGGTCATGTTGGTTTCTGAATTATCTTCGCCGACCGGTTTTAAAAAAAGACGATTGCCAAGAGTTTCGAATAGCCAAAGCGAAGGATTTCCCATTGAAATCGTGCCGATTGTTTCGCCTTCTTCAAACTCGATGAAGCCTTGATAGGTGTAGTGCCCAACGTAGCGGTAAACATCGTTTGGATTGTAAATATAACTTCTAAATTTCTTTTCGCTGCCGAGATAATGCGGAAATTGTGCGGCCAAGGCGCTAGAGGAGAGTAAGAGGAGTAGAAAAAAAATCTTCTTCATTATTTGATTTTGTAGAGTGTGTAACCGTTGATGGCGAACTTAACTGTGCCGTTTGTAACGCCTTTGTCGATGCCGGCAAAAGTAAAATTGATTTTTGCCAAATAACGTTCTTTTTCTGCCTTTATTTCTTCGTCACTATTTTTGGTTTTGATCGTGGCGGTGAAGCGAATTTCTACCTCAGTTGGAATCTTGGTAGATAAATATTCGCGTGCCTGAGTGGCGAAATCTTTAGGATCATTACGAATAAATTTTATTGAATCGATCTCAATAGCTTTAGTGACATCCAGGCCAAAATTACGAATCGGACTATTTGGATTGTCCTTATTCATTACCGTTTGGAAATTTCTATATTCGCTAGCGGAAGAAAGATTTCTGATTCGATTAAATTTCTTATTGACCTCTTCGATTTCTGCTTCGCTGAAATCATAACCCTCGCGGTTTTTGACGTAGTAAGACAGCAAATATTTTGCAAAAGATTCGTCGGCAGTTCTGATTTCTGGATCGTAACCAACATTCCCTCTTTTTGGCTTGAGTTGGATAAGGTTTGGAAATTCTCTCGATTGATCTTTGGCTCTAATAAAAATTGGATCTTTGACCACGAGCGGGAAGGCGCCTTCAACTAATTGAATTAAAAAATACAAAACTACTGCGGCAATCATTGCGCCGAAAATTAGCAAAGTGCGGTCGCAAATTGGGGCGATGT
Organism: Rhizobium sp. Q54; assembly: GCA_945871805.1. Classification (GTDB taxonomy): domain Bacteria; phylum Pseudomonadota; class Alphaproteobacteria; order Rickettsiales; family UBA1997; genus UBA2645. The sequence continues at coordinate 50,687 of CAMBXE010000003.1, forward strand.
AACGAAAGAGATACCAGTCGAGAGCGTCGTTAAAATAGCTGCGATCGCGAGTTGATGACTTGATGAATTGAAAATATTCAGCTGCTTCTTCGCTATTCTCTTTGGCTAGTTCTGAGAGTCTTTTTTCCATTTTTTAAGAATTGTTTCCATTTCAGATTTAGCTAGCTCTAGCGCTTCGTAATCTGTGCTACGAAATACTAGCGAGGTACCGCCGTCAAAGGGATATGAGCCCATCGCAACGTTAGGATAGTTTTTTTGTAAGTCAGAAAAATTTTGGGCGATTACACTTTCGGATAAATCGATTTTTATTTCGCGTGATTCAACTTTTTTACCGCCAACTAAATCTTTTTTTATCGCCTCAAACATGGCGCGGAAAATTTTAGGAATTCCGGCGAGAAGAAAAATATTTTCGATTTTGAATTCTTCCGGCTCTCTACCGAATATTTTGGCGATTGAAGGAACGGTGATATCGTCGTGAGTTGGACCGATTCCGCCTGAAGTGAAGATGTAATCAAATTTTTTTCTGACTGCGTCAACTGCGTCGATTATTTCTCGCTCGATATCTGGAACGACACGCACTTCGCGTAAATTAATTCCCATCTCTGCCAAAGAGCAGGCGAGGAAATTTAAATTCTCATCCTTCGTGCGACCAGACAGAATTTCGTCTCCGATGATTATTAATGCGGCGGTTACCACTTTCATAAATTTTATTTGTTAATTTTCCTGAATCATCGCCTTCGCGGAGACCCAGGAAGTAATAACTGGTGCGCTCGAGAGGATTTGAACCTCCAACCTTTGCCTTCGGAAAGCAACACTCTGTCCAGTTGAGCTACGAGCGCTTATTTTTTAACCCAGATCCGTCATTAGAATTAAGGGTTGGTAGAGATAATGGCGTGATTCTAATGACGGATCCGGGTTTAATCGTCTTGTACTTGTTCCACCGATTCCACTTCTGGAATGTAGTGTTTAAGCATGTTCTCAATCCCATTTTTTAAAGTGATTGTTGAACTAGGGCATCCAGAACAAGAGCCCTTCAATACTAGGCGAACTATTCCATCCTCGAATGAGTGGAAAATAATATCCCCGCCATCCATTGCCACAGCTGGGCGGACTTTGATTTCGATTAATTCCTTAATTTGTTTAACGATGTCGGAATCGTTTTCTGAGGCAGTTTCAGATTCTTTTTGTTCAAACATCACTGGTTTGCCAGTAACAAAAAAATCCATGATTGTCGCAAGAATTTCTGCTTTGATTTTTGGCCAATCGGTTTGTTCAGATTTAGTAATCGTAATGAAATCACGACCAAAAAAAATCGCTTCAACTCCAGCAATTTCAAAAAGTTGTAAAGCAAGAGGGGAAGCTGTCGCAGCCTGTTTTTGATTTTTAAATTCTGCCGTACCTTTTTCGAGAACAATCTTGTCGTCTGGAATGAATTTTAATGTTGCGGGATTGGGTGTTTCTTCGGATCTAATAAACATAATGTTTTCCAGTTGTTGTTCGCCATGCTTCGACAGGTTAGGCATGACTTTTTAAAGTTTTTTTATCCACCAGCTGTCGAGAGCAAGAGAATATTTGGGTTGGGTTTTTGGAAATTCGAAAATGTCGCGATACAGGATTCTGTAAGTGTTATTGTGCCACTCGGGAATGGTGTAGTAATTTTCTAGAAGTCGTTGATCAAGTTGGGAAGTTAAGTTTTGTAGTTCGTTTTTATTTTTAGCGCGAGAAATTTTTTCAACTAATTGGTCCACAGTTTTGTCGTTCAAGCCAGATAAATTGCGACCACCTTTAATATCTTTTTGTGAGGAGTGGAAGTAGGCAAAAAGTTCGTCGCCAGGAATTGTTGCCTGGCCAAACATTCCGGTAATCACGTCGAAATCAAAATTATTAACACGGGTCTGGTATTGATTTTCCTCGACGAAACGCACTTTCGCTTCAATGCCAAGTTTGCGTAAATTTTTGACGAAAGGGGCGATGATCATTTCGAAGGCTTGCGAATCGATCAGAAATTCGACGGCAATTTTTTCGTTAGTTTTTGGATCGATTAATTTTCCTTCAGAAAATTTGTAACCAGCTTCAAGTAATATTTGGCGCGCTTCCACGAGATTGTCACGATTGAATCCATCGCCATTTGCTTTCGGTAAATGGAAATTTTTGTAACCGAATTCTGAGTTAGCGAAATAACTTTCGGTGCGTTCGTAAGAGCTGTAAAATATGTGTTCGCGCAGCCATTCAAAATCGAAAGCGTAAGTCATTGCTTGACGCAAAGATTGATTCTGAAATTTCTCGCGGCGTAAATTTAAGACAAAAGTTTGCATCGGTGCTGGCAGGCCGTGCTTAATTTCGCGCTTGATGATCTCGCCATTTTTAATCGCTTCAATATTATAAGCATTGGCCCAATTGCGGGCGACATTTTCTTGGCGGAGGTCATATTTTTGTGACTTAAACGCCTCAATCAAAACATTGTTGTCGCGGTAATAATCGTAAGTGATTTCGTCGAAATTGTAGCGACCGCGATTCACCGGTAAATCTTTTGCCCAATAATCTTTTACGCGCTCAAAAGTGATTGAGCGATTTGGCTTAACCTCCTTGATTTTGTAAGGACCAGATCCTGTCGGTGGCTGCAGAGTTGTTTTAGAAAAATCGACGGAATCAAAAAAATGTTTTGGTAAAACTGGCAGCGACGCAACCAGCAAAGGCAGATCGCGATTGTGATTTGGCTTGAAAGAAAATCTGACTAAATGCGCGTCAATTTTCTTCACCTCTTTCACCTCGCGAAAAAGCATTTTGTAACTCGGATGTCCGTCAGAAATTAATTTGTTAAAAGTGAAAATTACGTCGTCAGCAGTGATGAAAATTCCGTCGTGAAAACGGGCATTTTTATTTAATCTAAATTCAATCCAACTCTTGTCGGGCGCGAGTCTAACATCCTCGGCAACCAGCGCGTAACGTGCTGAAATTTCATCTTCACTGCTTTCGGTTAAGCTGTCGTAAAGGTAAGAAATGCCTGAAGCAGGAAGGCCTTTTAGGATAAAATTATTGAGTGAATTAAATCCGCCTTCAGCACCAAATTTTATTTTTCCACCTTTCGGCGCGTCAGGATTTACGTAATCAAAATGCTGAAAATTTTTTGGATATTTGAGATCGCCAAAAGTAGAAATTCCCCAAGTGGGAGTTACTTCTACAGCAAACGCCTCGTGGCTCAGTAAAAAAAATAGCAGAAAGATCCTAGCCGTGAAAATCATCAGAAATTTAAATCAAAAAACATTATCCCCTATATTATCCCCTGGGCCAGAGATCGTACTTACAATCGGCAATTTCGATGGCGTGCATCTCGGACATTCACAAATCATTTCTCAGGTCAAAAAAATTGCCAAAGAAAAAAATTTAGCTTCAGCGATTTTAACTTTTGAGCCGCATCCGATTTATTTTTTAAGGCCCGAGAAGCCGCGCGATTTCAGGATTACCAGCTTGGCGCAGAAGTTAAAAATTTTTCGCGAGCAAGAGATTGATTACGTAATTATTCTGCCTTTTAACAAAAAATTTTCTGAAATTTCGGCGGAAGATTTCGCGCAGAAAATTTTGTCTGAAGCTTTAAACGCCAAGCATTTAGTGATTGGCTACGACTTCACTTTCGGTAAAAACCGCCAAGGAAATTTTAGATTTTTGGAAAATTTTAATTTTGCTCTGAGCGAAATTTCTCCCCTTAAGAATTCTGAGCAAACATGCTCATCAAGTTTAGTACGAAGATTTCTGGCGGAGGGAAATATTTCTGAAGCGAATCAGGTTTTAGGAAGAAATTTTACGATTCAAGGAGTGGTGAATGAGGGTAGAAAACTCGCGTCGCAACTTGGGTTTCCTACCGCGAATTTAGCGGTTAAGCCGCATATTATTAAACCAAAGTTTGGTGTTTACAAAACGGAGACTTTTATTCCACATCTCGGAAAAAGATTTTCTTCGATTACGAATTTTGGAGTGAAGCCAACGGTAAATTCTGCCAATCTTCCTTTGTTCGAAACTCACATCCCGGGTTTTTCCGAAAAAATTTACGGCAAAAAGATTTGCGTTGAATTTCTTGACTTCATTCGCGACGAAAAAAAATTCACTTCGCTTGAAGAGTTAAAAGCTCAGATTGGGCGCGATGTGGCTCGCCTTGATTCTAAATTTTTCGCTCAATAAAAAGCCCCGCGTTTTTCAAAAAAATTCCCCTTACATTTTTACATGCAATTCCCTCTGAATTTTCCGATCCTTTCGACCTTGATTTTTTTGCCGATTATTGCGGCGATTTTAATGTTGCCACTGAGGCTTAAAAATGCGCGCGGATACTACGCAATCGGCTTTGTAGCGAGCTTAATTAATTTGGCTCTTAGCTGTATTTTGCTTGCTAGTTTTAATCGTGAACTTGCTGGTTTTCAGTTTTCTGAAATCGTTGGATTCAGCTCTTCTTACGATATTAAATATTACCTTGGAATCGACGGAATCTCACTTTTATTTATCCTGCTTACCGCCGCTTTAACCCCGATCTGTTTAGCGATCAGCGTTAATTCAATTAAGAAGCGCATCAAAGAATATGTCGTTGCTTTCCTACTTATTGAAGGCTTTGTCATCGCTTCTTTTTCTTCTCTTGATCTACTTTTTTTCTACATTTTTTTCGAAGCGATGTTGATCCCGATGTTCCTCGTTATCGGGATTTGGGGTGGTGAAAATAGAATTTACGCTGCTTATAAATTTTTTCTCTACACCCTTGCTGGATCAGTGCTGCTGCTGATTGCCATCATCATGATCTTGCTCTACACTGGCACGACTGATGTTGTTAAACTAACCGAAATCTTGCCAACATTTTTTCCGCTCGAATATCAAAAATGGCTCTTTCTCGCCTTCTTCGCATCTTTCGCAGTAAAAGTTCCGATGTTTCCGTTCCACACCTGGTTGCCCGATGCGCACGTGCAAGCGCCAACTGCCGGCTCGGTAATTCTTGCCGGTATTTTGATCAAGCTCGGCGCTTACGGTTTTTTGCGTTTTTCGCTGCCATTTTTTCCAGAAGCTGCGCGTTATTTCGCCGATTTTATTTTTATCTTGAGCATCGTCGCCATCATTTACGCTTCGCTCGTTGCCTTGATGCAAGAAGACATGAAAAAGATGATCGCCTACTCTTCCGTGGCTCACATGGGTTTTGTAACAATGGGAATTTTTAGTTTTACCCGCCAAGGAATTGACGGCGCGGTGATGCAAATGATTAGCCACGGAATTATTTCCGCCGCGCTTTTTATCTGTGTTGGGGTGATCTACGACCGCCTTCACACCAAGCAGATCAAGGACTTGGGTGGTATCGCAACTAAAATGCCAAACTTCGCAATGCTCGCGATGATCTTCACTTTGGCCTCTGTTGGTTTACCTGGAACGAGCGGATTCGTCGGCGAATTTTTGACAATCATCGGAACTTTCAAAGCCAATAAAATCGTTGCATTACTTGCTGCAACTGGCGTGATTCTTGGCGCCTGCTACATGCTCTGGCTCTACAAGCGCGTCTGGTTTTCTGAAATTAAGAATCAGCATATCGAACATGTTTCTGACCTTAACTACATCGAGCTAATTACGCTTGGCGGAATGGCTTTCTTCGTGATTTTTCTCGGATTATTACCGAATTACACTTTGAATTTCTTCTCTCTGGCGACAGCTAATCTAACAAGAATTTTCCAATGATTTCCCTCATTCTTCCTGAAATTACGCTTTTTTGTGGCGCTGTAATTATTCTGCTTTCCGACGCATTTTTGCGTAAAAAATTCGAGAATGTTTTTTATTCTTCGCATTTGCTCGCTTTGGTTTTTTCTGCCATCGCGCTGATGTTTGTGATTAATAATTTCGTCAGAATCGAGACTGGTTTTAATCAGGGATTTTTACTCAATCATTTTATCTCTTTCGTTAAGATTTTTACGTTGCTGCTGCTGATCATTGTCATTCTTATTTCTCTGGATTTCGTTTTTTTCGCCAAAAAAATCAGTGCTGAATTTCTTGCTCTGCTAATGATCGCAACGGCAGGAGGAATGGTTTTGGTTTCAGCTGGCGATTTTCTAGTTTTCTATTTGGGTCTAGAGCTGCAAGCTCTCTCACTTTATTTACTTGCTGCAATTAATCGTGGTTCAAAAAAATCTGCAGAAGCGGGAATGAAATATTTTATTCTCGGCTGCTTGGCTTCTGGGCTTTTATTGTTTGGCATTTCTTTGATTTACGGTTTTTCAGGCACGATTAATTTCGATACTTTGAACAATCTTTATCACGGCTTCCAAACTGAAAAAAATTCCATTCCAATTGCAGTAATGTTTGGATTTATTTTGGTAATTACGGCGATGTTTTTCAAAGTTTCTGCTGCGCCTTTTCACATGTGGACCCCAGATGTTTACGAAGGATCAGCTACGGCGGTTACTACATTCTTCGCCACTGTCGTAAAATTTATTACCACGATGGCGCTACTACGCTTATCCACTAATTTACTTCTTGGCTGGGAGGGTATCGGAAAACTTTTTGCTTCGATTGCTTTGCTTTCAATCGTGATTGGATCTTTCGGTGCGATTTTTCAAAAAAATCTTAAACGTCTTTTTGCCTACAGTTCGATTGGTCATGTCGGATTTTTTCTTCTTGGTCTTGCTGCTTTCGGCAAGGAGGCGATGGCGGCCTGTGTGCTTTACATGATTATTTACGCCTTGATTTCCGTGGGTTCATTCGCCTTTTTGAATTTGATGAAAGGTGAAGACGAAGAAAAAACTTTTGCGATTTCTTCGCTTTCCGGCCTAGCAAAAACTAATCCGACAATGGCTTTTTCTCTAAGCGTCTTGATGTTTTCGACCGCAGGAATTCCGCCGCTCGCTGGTTTCTTTTCAAAGTTTTACATCATCACTTTCGCCATTAGTTACGGACTGCTTCCTTTCGCTATTGCGGCAATCGTGATCAGTGTTGCTGCCGCTTATTATTACCTGCGCATCGTTAAAGTTATGTATTTCGACGAGCCAAATGGTGCGATGGAACTTGAGGATATTGGCAATGTTAAGCTGATCGTTTTCATCTCGGCTTTATTAAATATTGGCTTGGTGATTTTCATCGATCCTCTGCTGAACCTAATCAAGACTCTTTTGTAAGTGAAAAATTCCTACAAAGCCGACATCCCTCTTCAAGGTGAAATCACCGTCGCCCCAGATAAATCAATCTCGCACAGATCTTTAATCTTTGCGGCACTTGCCCACGGCAAGACAAAAATTACTAATTTACTCGAAGGTGAAGATGTTCTCTGTACCGCTCAGGCTCTGCGTTTAATGGGATGCGAGATCGAGCAGAAAACTGTTTCGTCGGTTGAGCCTAGTCGAGGCCAGGAAAATCTTTGGGAAATAAACGGCGTTGGCGTTGCTGGCCTTTCTGAGCCAACTGACATGCTCGACATGGGCAATTCCGGCACCGCGGCGCGCCTTCTTGCTGGCCTTGTTGCTCCTTACGACTTCACTTCTTTTTTTACGGGAGATGCTTCTTTGCGTAAGCGCCCAATGGGTCGTGTGTTTGAGCCAATCAAACAGTTTGGTGCAAAAATAATTTCGCGCCAAAATGGCCTGATGCCTTTCGCGATAATCGGTGCAAAAGAAGCGATGCCGATTGCCTACGAAATGAAAATTGCTTCGGCACAAGTGAAGAGTTGTATTTTACTCGCAAGCCTTGTCACGCGAGGCACGACAACAATCATCGAGCCAGAAAAATGTCGTGACCACACTGAAATAATGATGAGTTATTTAGGTTTGAAAATTTCCGCCGAAGGCAAGAAAATTTCCTATTCTGGTCTGCAAGAATTTGATGCAAAAGATCTGGCAGTGCCAGGCGACATTTCTTCCGCCGCATTTTTTATTGTTGCCGCTTTGCTGGTAAAAAATTCGCGAGTTGTAATTAAAAATGTTGGAGTAAATCCGTTGCGAACTGGCGTAATTACTAGTCTGCAAGAAATGGGTGGAAAAATTTCTTTCTTAAATGAGCGCGAAATCGGCGGCGAAAAAGTCGCAGATATTTTAGTTGAAGCCAGTGAGCTAAAAGGAATCGAAGTGCCTGCAAACCGCGCCGCTAGTATGATCGACGAATATCCAATTTTTGCCGTTGCCGCCGCAAATGCCAAAGGCACAACAAAAATGAATGGCCTTGCCGAGTTGAAAGTGAAGGAAAGTAACCGGCTTTTAATGATCGCGCAAAACCTAGAAAAATGCGGCGTGACAGCAAAAATGGGCGACGATTATTTGGAAGTGCAGGGCGGAGTAAGGCAGCAAAAATCTCCAGCAAAAATTGCCACTTCAATGGATCATCGAATCGCAATGTCTTTCTTGATAATGGGTCTAGCGATGGAAGGTGGAGTAGAGATCGATGACGCCTCGATGATTAAAACCAGCTTCCCAAATTTCGAGGCGATTTTGGACGACTTCCTTTGACAATCGTTTAACTACCGAAATTCTTCCTTAGAAAAATAAATTCTAAGTAAAAAGAAGGCGGTACGGAAATGGTAACACGTATTTATTTGTGGGACTAACGCAATTTTTTGGCAAATTTAACAACTGAATTATTTACTTCATATGAGAAGTCCGTCGCCAACACCGCCCGAGCTTTGGACGCAAAGTTTCTTTGATTTGCAATCAGAACTTTCGGAAGTTCCTAAGCAAGAAACAGAAAAGAGAACTTGGGAAAATTTATTAGATGGAAGCCTTTGTATTGGTGAAAAACATGGTCACATCGCTCCAAAAAAGTTTCTAATCCAAAATATGAATTTGTTTAGAGATGCTGGATTTCATGTTCTTTTTATGGAGCATTTATCAGTCAAGGAGGACCTCGATCTTCTCAGGGAATATTTTTCTACTAATGGAGAGATGTCTGTAGGCTTAACAAAAAAACTTAGCGGATTGGATGAAGGACATAAATTCCCCGATGATAAAGCTGAAGAATATTTGGGCGAGTGGGATAAATATAATTTTACACAAATCGTAAAAGCCGCTAAGCTGAGTGGTATCGATGTTCTTCCGCTGGAAGAATCCAGAGAATCTTGGAAAAGTACAAAGAACGGAGCTAAGAGAGCCGCAATACTTAGTCTAAATGCTAAAAAAGTGATTGATCAACATGCTGGATCGAAATGGTTGGCATTAGTCGGCTCTGCACATCTCAATACATATCACGGCATACCAGGAATTTGTGAGATTGTCCCGGGCGCTCAAGATCTTCTAATAACTGATGCCG
>CAMBXE010000004.1 GCA_945871805.1 Rhizobium sp. Q54
TAAATCTTTCCTAAAATTACCAATATTAGAGAAATTCCACTCGTTTCTTAAAAAGCTAAATTCTGAAATGACCACAACTTACAAACCATAAATCATGAAAATTTACAAAATATTCTTCGGCCTATTTTTGTTTTTCTCCTTAAGTCAAGAAAGCTTTGCCAATGTTAGCGCAAGGAATGCTTATCAATTTTCTTTTAACGGAATTGATGGAAAAAAAATCGATTTGTCAGATTATCGCGGCAAGTTAATTTTGGTTGTAAACACCGCTTCAAAATGTGGATTTACGCCTCAATATAAAGGCTTGCAGGGCCTTTATGAAAAATATAAAAGTCGCGGTTTAATCTTAATTGGCGTGCCCTCAAATGATTTCGGCGATCAAGAATTTGGTGAGTTGCAGCAGGTAAAAGATTTTACCCACAAAGAATTCCACATCACTTTTCCACTAACTCAAGTTAGTAAAGTTAAGGGTAAAAATGCTCATCCATTTTATCTTTGGGCCAATAATGAAGCCGGTTTTTTTGCTTCGCCAAAATGGAATTTTCACAAATATCTGATTGATAAAAATGGTAACTTTATCGCTTGGTTTTCTTCCGCTACCGATCCGCAATCTAAAGAGGTTATTGAGGCGATTGAGAAGAATTTATGATCTAGTTTTAAACAGAGACAATATCTGATGAAAAACAAAGTTAAAAAAGAAAATTTACCGCAGAAAATTTGTATAAAATGTGATCGACCATTTACCTAGCGGAAGAAGTGGCAGAAGGTTTGGGATCAGGTGAAATATTGCTCTGACAAATGTCGTAAGGACAAAAATAAAAACCAAAATGAATAAAAATCTTAATCATTTTCTAGCTTATTTAGGCTGTCTTCCCTTTGTCATCGCAGCAATTTTTTTTAGCGCAAAATTGCAATTTATGTCGGCCACTTTTTTTGAAAATATTGTTAAATCTTACGGCCTAGCAATCATTTCTTTCATGTCCGGCGTTAACTGGGGGCAATATTTAACTTTTAAGGAAAGGCCGAAGTTAAACTTATTTTTAATCAGCAATATTATCACTTTACTGTGCTGGTTTTCGTTTTTTTTAATTAGCAGTTCTGGATTTTTCCTGAATTTAATTTTTAGCTTTTTGTCTTTGCTTGCAGTCGATTATCACCTTAAGCAATTAGACTTGATTGAGGTAAAATATTTTCAAACCCGTATCAACGTTACCGTCATTGTTTGTATATCTCTGGCGCTGATCAAAATAAGCTTTTAAGCGATTCATTTAATTAAACCCAGATCCGTCATTAGAATCACGCCATTATCTCTACTAACCCTTAATTCTATTAGCCTCGCTCTCCGCTCCGCTCCGTCAGCGTATGCATGCTACGCTTCCGGTGCGGTGCTCGTCCGAGACTAATAGAATTAAGGCTTAGCGAGATACTGTCGCAATTCTAATGACGGATCTGGGTTAAATTTCACCATGAAAAAAACTAAAATAATTCTGCTAAATCGACTAGTTTTTTTAATAAATTCTTGCTCGCAAAATTTTAGCTAAAGAGCGCGATTAAAACTGTTCACATGATTGAAAATCTGCATTTTATTTTTGGCGATCAGTTGTCGCATTCGCTGCTTAATTTACGGCACGCCGATAAAGAAAATGACGTGATTTTAATGTGCGAAGTTGCTGAGGAAGCCACTTACGCACCACATCACAAGAAAAAAATCGCCTTTATTTTCGCAGCAATGCGCCATTTTAGACAAGAATTATGCGATCAGGGATTCAAAGTTGATTACGTAAAACTTGATGACGCGAAAAATTCTGGTTCTTTTGATGAAGAGCTAAAAAGAGCAATTGAAAAATATAAGCCGCAAAAAATCTATCTAACTGAGCCTTCAGAATATCGGATTTGGCAAAAAGTTCTGCACTGGCAAAAAATTTATAAAATCACTTTTGAAATTTTTCCTGACACGCGTTTTTTATGTAGCCAAGCTGAGTTTAGAAATTGGGCAAAAGACAAAAAACAATTACGCTTAGAATTCTTTTATCGAGAGATGCGCAAGAAACATAAAATCTTGCTCGATGCTTCAAACAAGCCAATTGGTGGCAAGTGGAATTACGATATCGAAAATCGCAAAGCGCCAAAAAATGGCATGAAATCGCCGACAAGAATCAGTCATAAAAAAGACGATATTACTTCAGAAGTTTTGGATTTAGTTGCAGAAAAATTTCAGAAAAATTTCGGCGATTTATTGCCTTTTCATTTTGCTGTAACTCGCAATCAAGCTTTGCTTGAGGCTGAACATTTTATTGATGAGTTGCTGATTAATTTTGGCGATTATCAAGACGCGATGCTATCAAATGAGCCTTATCTTTATCACTCGCTGCTTTCTTGTTACATTAATGTTGGATTATTAGAGCCGCTAGAAATTTGCAAAATGGCTGAAAGAGCTTATCACGAAGGTAAGGCGCCGCTAAACGCTGTTGAAGGATTTATCCGTCAAATTTTGGGCTGGCGCGAATATGTGCGAGGCATTTACTGGCTGAAGATGCCGCAATATCTAGAAGGCAACTTCCTTAACGCTAAAAAAGATTTACCAGAGTTTTATTGGAATGGCGAAACCCAAATGTTTTGTTTAAGTGAAGTAGTCAAACAAACCAAGCAGCATGGTTATTCGCACCACATTCAGCGCTTGATGATTACTGGAAATTTTGCTTTGATTGCCGGCCTTTCTCCCAAACAAGTTCATGAATGGTATCTGGGGGTTTACGCTGATGCTTTTGAGTGGGTTGAGGCTCCAAACACAATTGGCATGGCTTTATACGCTGATGGCGGGGTGATGGCAAGCAAGCCCTATGCGGCAAGTGGAAAATATATTTCACGCATGTCGAATTTTTGTAAATCTTGCCGCTTTGACCCAGAAATTACGGTTGGCGAAAAAGCCTGCCCTTTCAACGCACTTTATTGGAATTTTTTACAAGAAAATGAAGCACAACTCAAAAATAATCAGCGCCTAACCTTTGCTTATGCCAATTTGCGCAAAATGGAAAAGCCAAAACTTCAAGAAATTTTAGCGCAAGCACAAAAAAATTTAGAAAAACTCACAGCAAATAAATTATAATGGGGCAAATTTAACCCCGCTCGTGCTTAACAAGTATACACCCAATAAATTCTTCAAGCCCTTAGGAGGTTTGTTGTTTTGTCAAATAAACAACCAATCAAAACGCAAAAAAATCCAAAAAAAATCGGAGAGGAAATTTTAGAAAAAACTTTTTGAGATTTTTTTGGTTAAATTTGGAAAAGGTTAGATTTGCGACGGTCTCTTTCTAGAAAAAAACTGCTTAGAGTCGGTCAATTTTCTTAAGGTTAAACCCAGATCCGCCATTAGCAGGTGAGAGAAATATAAAATTCGCGACGAGTAGATAAATTTTTTATTTACGTAATGACCAAATCTAGTTTAGATCGACTTAACTCACTTCCACAATTACTGCCCCGCCTTGTCCGCCGCCGATACAGAGAGTTGCTAATCCGCGATTTTTGCCGCGGCGTTTTAGTTCGCGAAGTAAGTGAATGATGATGCGTGCGCCGGACATTCCAACTGGGTGGCCGAGAGCTACTCCACCGCCATTCACGTTCAAAATTTCTGGATTAATTTCGCCCATCGCTTGCTTCAGATCGAAATGTTTTGCACAAAATTCGTCGGAAGCAAAAGCTCGCGTGCAGCCAATTACTTGGGCGGCGAAGGCTTCATTGATTTCGATTAATTCCATGTCTTTTAATTCAAATCCGGTTTTGTCGAAAAGTTTTTTCGAAGCAAAGACCGGTCCGAGGCCCATGCGCGAAGGATCCATGCCAGCATAAGCAAAAGCGCGAATGTAGCCCAAGGCTTCTAGATTTAATTCTTTTGCTTTGGACTCGCTCATCAAAACCGCAAAAGCCGCACCATCAGTGACTTGCGACGAGTTAGCGACCGTTACAGTTCCCGTCACTTTTTCAAAATATGGTTTCATTTTGGCAAGAGCTTCAAGGGTTTGGCCCTTACGCACGCCCTCATCCTCTTCAATCATCAAAGAATTTTTTTCGTCATTATTAAAAACCGGAATGATCTCTTCTTTGAAATTTCCGTTATTCATCGCCGCTTCCGCCTTTTGATGCGAGCGCAAAGAGAAATGATCTTGCTCCTCGCGCGTGATCTTAAAATCCTTAGCGATATTCTCTGCCGTGCAGCCCATAATTAATCCAGAGATCGGATCAGTAAGGCCCTGAACCAGTCCAATTACTGGCGTTAGGAAGTGCAAACGAAAACCCGTAAGCACCGAAAGTTTTTGTGAAAGTGTTTTTGCTTTCATCAAATTCCCAAAAAACGCGGTCATTTTTTTGCCGAAGAAAAGCGGAATATTACTCATCGATTCAACGCCACCGGCAAAAATAATTTCTGCTTCACCATTCTGAATTTTTGACATTGCTGCTGTCATCGCTTCCATTCCCGAAGCGCAGTTTCTGTGCACGGTAAAAGCTGGAACCGACTCAGGAATACCAGCTTTCAACGCAATCACTCGCGCAATATTTGCTGCGTCCGCGGGATTGGCAACATTACCAATAATCACCTCGTCAATTTTCGTCACATCGACTTTCGAACGAATCAAAACTTCTTTAGCAATGCGTGCGCCGAGATCGTGCGCAGTAAGATTTTTCAACGCTCCCCCGGCCTTGCCCATTGGAGATCTAAAGCCTGCAATAATTGCGATACGTTCTTTCATGTGATTTAAGTTTTGGAATTAGGGAATGAAGATTAAGTTTAGCGCGTTTTCTAAATTCGTAATTCATAAATCAATGCCAACTCCAGAATTCATCAGCTTTGCTAATCATCTCGCTGATCTCTCAACCGCGATCGCCAAGAAATATTTTCGCTTGCCGAATGGTGAAATGGCAAAGGCTGATCAGTCTCCAGTCACTAAAGCTGATCGCGAAATCGAAGAAGTAATTCGCGCCGAAATCGAAAAAAAATTTCCGGAACATGGAATTATTGGCGAAGAATTTGGCGCACAAAATGTTGATGCAGAGTTTGTTTGGGTGCTTGATCCGATTGATGGCACTTCGTCTTTTATTATTGGTCGGCCAATTTTTGGCACGTTGATTGCGCTTACTTCTCGCGGCAAATCAATCTTAGGAATCATGAATCAGCCCATTAATGGCGAGCGCTGGGTTGGTATTACCAAACAAGGATCCTGGTTCAACGGCAAAAAAATTCAGACAAGAAATTGCACAGAAATTTCTGACGCCGTGCTTTGCGCCAGCTCACCATTTTTCTTCAAAGGTCGTGATGCAGAAATTTTAAAAAGATTGTCCGGACTCACTAAATATCAGCATCTCGGCGGAATAATTTACGGCGGCGATTGCTATTCTTATGCCTCACTTGCTTCCGGTTTTGTCGACATCATCTTTGAACCTGAATTAAAAATTTACGATTACGCTGCACTAATTCCGATCATCGAAATGGCCGGTGGAATTGTGAGTGATTGGGATGGAAATGATCTGGGATTACAATCTCCTGCGCGTCTTTTAGCTTGCGGGAGTAAGGCGTTACACGAAAAAGTTTTAAAAATTCTCAAATAAAAAATAAAAAACTCATGGTTAAAAAACTCGAAGCAAAAAAAATTTTTGATCCAAATCACGGTGGCACCGTCGAGTTTCTTTTTGGCGCTAGTAAATATGATCAAATCCCCAAAAATCATTTTCCAGAAATTGCTTTTGTTGGCGCATCAAACGTTGGTAAATCTAGTCTCGTCAATGCTCTACTCGGGAAAAAAGTTGCCATCGTTTCTTCAATGCCTGGCCGCACTCAGCAATTAAATTTTTTCAAGGTTTTTGGCTACGAAGACGGATTTATTTTGGTCGACATGCCTGGCTACGGATTCGCTAAAGCTCGCGACAAAGACATCGAACATTGGCAAAAAACTAGTTTTGAATATTTAACCAGACGCGCAAATTTGCGTCGTGTTTTCTTACTCATCGATCCAGTTAAAGGCTTGAAAGACGGGGATCGCGAGGTCATCAATATTTTTAATACTCTTGCTGTTTCATTCCAAATCGTCCTCACAAAATCAGATAAAATATCCATCAATGAGCGCCAAAATATCGAGTCAGAAATTTTTGATGAGATGAAAAAATGGCCAGCAGCATATTCAGAAATCATTGCCACCAGTAGCGCGAAAGGCTACGGCATTTTTGAACTTCGCAACGAGATCATAAAAATTTTAGAGATCGCGTGAAAATTTTTTTAATTATTTCTTTAACCAGCCTGATAATTTTACTTCTAGTAATTTTACTCAACAGCGCCTCGTATAACGGCCTTAAATCCCCTTCTAAAACTTTCTTAAATGACAAAAAATCCGAGTAATCCTCTTTTTACTGAAGCGCCAAATCTTACGCCAAAACAAATCGTTGATGAGTTAAATCGCTACATCGTTGGTCAACAAGATGCAAAAAAGTCAGTAGCCATCGCCCTTAGAAACCGATACCGCCGTAAACTTGTCGACTCTCCGCTGCGCGAAGAAATTGTGCCGAAAAATATTTTGATGGTCGGGCCAACCGGCGTCGGAAAAACTGAAGTCGCGCGTCGTCTCGCCAAACTAGCTAATGCGCCATTCATCAAAGTTGAGGCGACGAAATTTACTGAGGTTGGTTATGTTGGAAGAGATGTTGATTCGATCATTCGCGATCTAGTTGAAGTGGCGATCAAGCATCTAAAAAGTGAGCTCAAAAAAGATGTACAAAAAAAGGCTGAAGGGCATGCCAAAAAAAGAATCGTAGAAATTTTAGTCGGCGAGAATTCGCTCGATGCCACTAGAGAAAAATTCTCCAAGATGCTTGATGCAGGGGAGCTCGACGAGCGTGAGATTGAAATTGATATCACCGATTCTTCTAATTCTTTTGCCAGTAGTTTTGATATTCCTGGGGGTCAGGTTGGGATGATTAATATTGGCGAAATGATTGGCAAAGCGATGGGTGGAGAGAAGACAAAAAAAATTCGTACGACCGTCGCCGATGCTCTAAAATCACTGGTTGATGAAGAGTCTGGCAGGATGATTGATGAAGATAAGGTTATTAAAAAGGCGGTGAAATCAGTGGAGAATGACGGGATCGTCTTCATTGATGAAATCGATAAAATTTGTGTGCGTAATCATTCGAAAGGCGGCGATGTTTCTCGTGAGGGCGTGCAGCGCGACCTCTTGCCACTCGTGGAAGGAACTACAGTTTCAACTAAATATGGAATCATTAAAACCGACCATATTTTATTTATTGCCTCCGGCTCTTTTCATGCCGCTAAGCCGGCAGATTTATTGCCAGAACTTCAGGGCCGCTTCCCAATTCGCGTTCAACTAAATCCACTAACTGAAGATGATTTAACCCGCATTTTAACTGAGCCAGAAGCAAGTTTAATTAAGCAATATGCAGCCTTAATTGCAGTTGAAAATGTAAAATTAAACTTCACTAAAGATGGAATTAGCGAGATCGCAAAAATTGCTTATCGCATTAATGGTGAGGTCGAGAATATCGGCGCACGTAGGCTCCACACCATGCTTGAAAAAATTCTTGAGGAAGTAAGTTTTAAATCCAGCGAGATGAAATCTGGATCAAAAGTAACTATTGATTCGAATTACGTTAATAAACATCTTGGCGACCTAGCTTCTGGCAAGACTGACTTATCCAAGTTTATTTTGTAGCACCCCTCCCTTCTTTTTTTGGAAAGCCTTCCGAAACTTTAAATTTTTTTGCTATGCCAAAAAATTTCTTATTCACTTCGGAATCGGTTTCCGAAGGGCATCCCGACAAAATATGCGATCAAATTTCTGACGCTCTCGTCGATGCTTACTTAGCCAAAGACCCTTACTCTCGCTTAGGGATTGAAACATTTGCGACAACTAATCGCATCATCGTTGGTGGTGAAACTCGTGCACCACACATTCCCGCTGCTGAAATCGAAGAACTCATTCGCAACAATATCAAAAATATTTGCAGCGAACAAGCTGGATTTCACTGGAAGAATCTTGAAGTAACCAACTTAATTCACAGTCAATCTCCCGACATCGCTCAAGGCGTAGATGCTTCTGACTCTAAGGAGGAAGGTGCTGGCGATCAAGGAATTATGTTTGGTTATGCTTGCAGCGAAACAGATGTTTTGATGCCTGCGGCAATTTATTATTCTCATCGCATTCTACATAACATCATGGATGCAACCAAGGCTGGACATCTTCGCGATCTAGGTTCTGACGCAAAAAGCCAAGTGACTCTTTGGTATGAAAATGGAGTTCCTGTCCGCGCTGAAAAAATATTAGTTTCGATTCAGCACAAAGAAGGAATAACCGCACAGCAGGTTAAAGAGCTAATCCGTCCTTACGTTGAAAAAACTTTGCCAAAAGGCTGGATGTGCAAAGATGAAGATTTTTTGGTTAACCCAACTGGCAAATTCGTTATCGGCGGACCCGATGGCGACGCTGGTTTGACCGGGCGCAAAATCATCGTCGATACTTACGGCGGAGCTGCTCCTCATGGTGGTGGTGCTTTCTCTGGAAAAGATCCAACCAAAGTTGATCGCTCTGCCGCCTACATGGCGCGCTACTTGGCGAAAAATATTGTTGCCGCCGGGCTCGCAACTCGTTGCACCATTCAAATTGCTTACGCCATCGGCGTTGCCAAACCTCTTTCTCTTTACGTGAATAATCACAAAACCGGAGTTGTTGGCGAAGAATTAATAAGAATAATTAACGAGCTCGTCGACCTCAGTCCTCGCGGGATAAGAACTCATCTTGGTTTGAACAAACCAATCTACCAACGCACTGCAACTTACGGGCATTTTGGCCGCGCTCCAGATGCTGATGGTGGATTCCCTTGGGAAAAAACTGATTTGGCTGAAAAATTGAAAAAGTTAGCTTAAAGCTTACTTCTCACACTGTCACCCCACACTTGTTGAGGGGTGACAGACTGTCACTTCTTACTCGAAAGACTTTTCTGCATACATCCCATCAATCTCCCTCTTATACTTCTCCTCTAGCAAATTTCTTTTCAGCTTCATCGAAGGCGTAATCTCGCCAGACTCTATAGATATTGACTCCATCACAATACAAAACTTCTGAACTTGTTCCCAGTGATCGAGTTTTAAATTGATGTATGCAACTTTCTCGGCGGCGAATTTCTGCAAAATTTCTGAAGCCAAAAACTCTTCATCGCCTCCTGAAAAAGAAAATTTTTCTTTGAACTTTTTAAGATTTTCAAATTCCGGAAAAAGCAACGCAGACGTAAATTGACGAGCCTCAGCGATTACGATTGCCCCAAGTAAAAAACCCAACTCTTGCACAAGTTTTTGCTCAGTCGGAACCGGAGAAATATATTTGCCGTTGGAGTTTTTGAAGAGCTCTTTCTTACGTCCAACAATTTTTACGAAGCCTTCTGAATCAATCGTGGCAAGGTCTCCCGTCGCAAGCCAACCGTCGCAAATTACCTCGGCGGTTTTTTGTGGCTGATTGTGGTAACCTCGCATGATGTTTGGACCGCGCGCGAGTAACTCGCCATCCTTGGCAATTTTTAATTCGATTTCCGGAAACACTTTGCCGACAGTTCCGAATTTATGCGCCGCAGGACAATTTACGCTAAGTACCGGCGAGCTTTCAGTCATCCCGTAACCACAAAATAAATTCACTCCAATATTGCTATAAAAGCGCTCCATATCTGCTGAGAGAGCGGCGCCACCACAAATTATCATGCGCATATTTCCACCGAGAGCGGTACGAAATTTTTTGTAAATTATTAAATCAAAAATTTTGTCAGCGAAATTTTTTGGTGCTTCTGTATTTTTTGTCAGAGCGCGTTGCAAAGCTTTACGTCCAAGAAATTTTTTTAGCGGATTAGCCGATTCAATTCCATCTTTGATCTTACCAAAAACTTTTTCGAGCACGCGCGGAACCGCCGTCATCAAGGTTGGATGAATTTCACGTAAACAGCCTCCGACATTTTTTATGTCATCAGCAAAATAAACAGACACACCTTGCGAGATGTAAAACATCATCACCATGCGTTCAAAAATATGGGCGAGAGGGAGGAAAGACAAAGTGATATCTTCGCACGAAAGTGGAAAAAATTGCGCCGTCGCTTTGATTTGCGAAACTAAATTATGATGCGTGAGCTCAACGCCCTTAGGCTTTCCCGTACTTCCTGAAGTGTAAATTATCGTCGCCAAATCTTCTGGATTGGAAGTAAAATTATATTTTTGCCCAGACTTTGCGCCAAGAGAAATCAGGTCTTCAAAAGAAATTATTTTTTTCGTTTTAACTATTTCGATCTCGCGTTTTTTGCTAAAAATAAATTTCACCTGCGCATCAGAAATTTCGTAATCCAGATGCTCCTGCGAAATATTTTCAAAAATTGGAACAGTCGTCGCTCCCGCTAAAATCGTACCTAGATCGACTATCAACCAAATCGGATTTTGGTAAGAATGATTCGCTAAAGTGTCACCTTTTTGCAAACCGATTTCGCGAAGTCCGCAAGCAAAATGGAAAATTTTTTCCTGAAATTCTTGATTCGAAAATGAACGAAGCTCGTTGCCATCTTTAAAATTAAGAGCGCGCGGATTGTTAAAATTGGCGGCCTGGAAAGAGATTAATTCGGAGAGAGTAAAAAAATTTTCCATCAAAAAAACTTACTGATTAGATGCCACAAAGTTGAAATTTTGCGGTTAATCATCGCGTGATTACGAAGATATTCACGCGCCATCAAATCAACACCAGCCTGCTTCGCAAGAAAAAGACAAATGATCGGTAAAAACATCAAAGCAAAATAATTTGTAAGGCCGTCTAAAAATCCTGGGCGAATAATTTCGTCAGAAATTTTTATGTCTTTAACCTTGTTCATGCGCGATTTAGTTCCGGGATGAGTGGAAAATAAAGTGAAATAGCCACTTTCGCCGAGCATCGATAATGCTTGCGCCATGCTAGATCCGCCGAAGGCTTTAGCTGATTGACGATCGCAACGATATTCAACAAAACGCATGACGCCGCGACGCAAAAATTCGTAAATATTATAAACGATGAGACGGTTGAAAGCGGTGATTGCTAGGTTAAGCAACGTGTAACTCCAAGACATTATGCGCACCGTTTGATTGCCGATGTAAGGCACGTATCTTGCAACACCCATTCCGAGCGAGAACAGAAAATAAAGCATTCCAGAAACAAAGTTGGTGATCTTCTGATTCACGATAATCAAAAAAGTTGGCAGAAAATCCTTGTTGATGAGATGCGACATTTCATGGCCGATTACACTGCGCAAAGCGTAAAGAAACATCTTTGGATCAGGCGAAGAAACTAGGTAATGATCAACTAAACCACGTGTCACAACAATGGCGCGAGTACCCAGGCTACTAATCGCGTAAGCATTAATTTCGTCAGAATTTTTGACGTAAAGCCGCACATTTTTTTCACCGAATTTTTTTTTAACCTGATTGAAAATATCAGTAAGAAAATCGTAATCTTTTACTTTTTCGTAGCGGGTGCAGCCCTTTAGCGAAGCGCGTACAGAGAAGCCAAAGAGAAAATCGAGAAGCAAATAAACTAGCATCAAAAAACTCACCAAAAAGGCAGTGAAAAAGAAGGCAAATTTGATGTGGTAGTAAGTGTCGTAATCCATACTAATCACACCGCCGTTGATTGAGACGAATGGGATCGCCGCAGCAATAATCGGCGAAGTTAAAATCAGCATGTTGAAAATGGTGAGGATGTAAACGAGCACCAAGCTAAACGGTTTTGCGAACATTTTTTAATTTTTGATTTGTGATTTTTGATCTATCTTCATGATTAAGTCTTAAATCTAAAATCAAAAATCAAAAATGCGTACAATCCAAATAGGTAAAATCAATATCGCCAACAACCTTCCCTTCACGCTAATCGCCGGCCCATGTCAAACTGAATCACTCGATCACTCGCTGATGATCGCATCAAACGTTAAAAGAATTTGCGACAAGCTTGGCATTAATTTCATTTACAAATCTTCTTTCGATAAGGCCAATAGATCTAGCATTGGCGGCCAACGCGGCGCTGGTTTAGAAAAAACTTTACCAATTTTTGCTGCAGTTAAAAAAGAATTTGGCTGTCCGATTTTGACCGATATTCACAGCGAAGAGCATTGTAAAATTTTAGCGACTTGCGACGAGGTTGATATCCTTCAGGTCCCTGCTTTTCTATGTCGCCAGACTGATTTACTGGAAGCCGCAGCAAAAACTGGCAAAGTAATTAATGTTAAAAAAGGTCAGTTTTTAGCGCCTTGGGACGCGGCAAATATCGTTAAAAAAATGGATCACTTCGGAAATCAAAATTTAATGCTAACTGAACGAGGAGTAAGCTTCGGTTACAATACCCTTGTCTCTGACATGCGCGCTTTGCCGATCATGGCCAAGACAGGATGTCCAGTTGTTTTTGATGCAACTCACTCCGTTCAACAGCCAGGAGGACTAGGCGGCGCCAGCGGTGGGCAACGTGAATTCGTTGAAACTTTAGCCTCCGCTGCCGTCGCAGTTGGCATCGCCGCATTATTTACTGAAGTTCATCAAGACCCCGACAATGCGCCATCAGACGGGCCATGCATGCTGCGACTCGATGGCTTGGAGAAGCTTTTAACTAAGCTTAAAAAGTTCGACGAAATCGTAAAAAATCATGACTAAAAAACTTCCTCACCTTCTGGTAATTGACGACGACACTCGCCTGCGCACCCTACTCGGACGATTTCTCGGCGAAAATGGATTTAATGTCGCACTCGCAAAAGACACCGACGAAGCTCGCGGATTAATGCTCGATGCTAAATTCGATTTGCTGATTGTTGACGTGATGATGCCGAAGGAGGATGGTGTGAGCTTTACAGCAGCGCTGCGCCAAGAATCATTACTTCCGGTAATTATGCTTACTGCGCGCGGTGATTCTGACGACAGAATAAAAGGTCTTGAAGCTGGAGCTGACGATTATTTACCCAAGCCTTTCGAGCCAAAAGAATTACTTTTGCGCATTAATAATATCCTTAAGCGCTCAGCTCCTGAGCGCTCTTCAAACATTTGTAACTTCGGCGATTTTACTTTTAGTTTTGTCGAATCGCGTTTGAAAAAAATCGAAGAAATAATTCACCTCACTGAAAGTGAAGCGAAAATTCTTAGTATTTTATGTGGCGAGAAAGGTACTCCAGTTACTCGCGAAAAACTCGCAACTCTTTGCGGCGTCGATCATCGCAGCATTGACGTGCAAATCACTCGCCTCCGTAAAAAAATTGAACAACATCCTAAACAGCCTCACTACTTACAAACCGTGAGAAACTTGGGCTACGTGATTCACAGCTAGCAACCTTTTTTCCTAATAACATGATCACCTGTACTCGCCGTCTCGAATTTGACGCGGCGCATCGTATTTTAAATCACGAGAGCAAATGCAAATTTTTGCATGGCCATCGTTACGCTTTGGAAGTAAGTTTTGTCGCTCAAGAATTAGATAATTTAGGCAGAGTAATTGATTTTGGAATCATCCGCGAATTGCTTGGTTCTTGGCTTGATGAACATCTCGATCACAACACAATTCTTTGCCTTCAAGATGAAAAGCTCGGCGAAAAAATCTCGGCCGAAACCGGACAAAAAATTTATTACCTAAAGGAAAATCCTACGGCTGAAAATATCGCCAAACATATTCTCGACGAAATTTGTCCAAAACTTTTCGCCGAAAAAAATGTGAAATGCGTGGCGATAAAACTTTACGAAACACCAAATTGTTCCGTTGATGTTAAATAGTTTTTCCTACCGCGTTTACTACGAAGACACAGATGCCGGCGGCGTCGTTTACTACGCTAATTATTTAAAATTTTTTGAGCGGGCACGCACGGATTTCTTGCGCGAGATCGGCATTTCGCAATCTGATTTAGCCACGAAAGAAGGTTTAGTTTTCGTCGTCAGAAAATGTGTGATCGATTACATCTCACCAGCGAAGTTGGATGATGTTTTAGAGGTCTCAGTTTCCGTAAAAAATATTTCCGCCGCAGCAATTTTAATGCGACAAGAAGCAATAAAATCTGGAATGGTTTTATCCAACCTCGAAGTAGAAATAGTCTGTGTTGACAGCGTCAGTTTCAAACCAAAAAAAATCCCTCAAGAAATAAAAATACTTTTCAATGTTCGATAATTTTTCCTCAAAAATTACCCAAATTTTTTCACAAATTTCTGGAAAAAAATTCATCTCGGAAGCTGATCTAAATGCAACAATGCGCGAAGTGCGAATCGCACTTTTAGAAGCCGATGTCGCTTTGCCAATCGCCAAAGATTTTATCGAACGCGTTAAAGCCGAAGCGGTGGGAAAGCGCGTCGTTAGTAGTGTCGAACCAGGCCAGATGATTATTAAAATTCTTCACGATGAATTAGTAAAATTGCTCGGTGGAGAAAAAAGTGAGATTAATTTTGGCGTGAGATCGCCAGTAATTATTTTGATGGCCGGATTGCAGGGTGCTGGAAAAACAACCTCTTCCGGAAAATTGGCGCTACTTCTCAAAAATAAAGTTCACAAAAAAGTTTTACTCGCCTCACTCGACACCTACAGACCAGCAGCAGCAACCCAGTTAAGAATTTTGTCAGAAAAAATTTCTGTCGATTTTGCTGAGTTCGACGCGCAAAAAAAACCGCTACAACTCGCTAAAGAAGCTAAACAAAAAGCGACAGAAGGTGGTTACGAAGTTTTGATTTTAGACAGTGCGGGACGCACTTCGATCAGTGAAGAAATGATGAGTGAATTAGTTGAGGTTGCGAATGAGGTTGTGCCTACGGAAATCTTACTTGTAGTTGATGCAATGATCGGTCAAGACGCGGCGAATGTGGCGAAAAATTTCGGCGAAAAATTGGCGCTTACCGGAATTATTTTAACCCGTTTAGACGGCGATTCGCGCGGTGGTGCGGCACTGACGATGAAAGCGGCGACTAACTGTCCGATTAAATTTATCGGCGTCGGTGAGAAGCTAGAAGAGTTCGAAGAATTCAATCCAGACCGCATCGCATCGCGCATCGTCGGCATGGGCGATGTCGTGTCTCTCGTCGAGAAAGCGCAGGAAGTTTTTGACGCCAAAGAGATGGAAAAGGCGGCGAGAAAAATGCAGAAAGGTCAGTTCGATTTTAACGATTTACTTTCGCAAATCCGCAACATGAGAAAAATGGGCGGACTTGGCAGCATCGTGAATCTCTTACCCGGCGCCGCAAAACTTAAAGAACATCTTGGCAAAATGTCTGGCTTCGAACAAGAAATTAAAAGACAGGAAGCGATTATTTTATCGATGAACGAACGCGAAAGAAGTAATCCAGATATTCTTAGCTCTTCGCGCAAACATCGCATTGCCAAAGGAGCAGGAACCACGATTCAAGAGGTCAATCGCCTGATGAAAAAATACAAGCAAACCCAAAAAATGATGAAAAAATTTGGAAAAATTGATCCAAAAAAAATGCAGGAAATGATTAAAAATGCCGGCGCTGACGCAAACTAAAACACTCCCCTACTCCGCTCAAAAAATTTACGAGCTCGTGATGGATATTGAAAAATATCCAGAATTTTTGCCTTGGTGCAAACAAGCGAAAATTATCGAAAATATTTCTGAGCAAAATTTACGCGCAGATTTGTTGATTAATTTTAAAAATTTCTTTGAGAAATATCGCTCGAATGTGAGTCACGGAAAATCTGGTTTAAACAGCTATTTTGTTGATGTAGTAGCAATTGAAGGTCCCTTCAGAAAACTCGTTAATCAGTGGCAATTTCGTGATTTGGAAAATGAAAAATGCGAAGTGAAATTTTTTATCGAATTCGAGTTCAATTCGATTTTTTTAACAAAGATGATCAGTCCAATTTTTGAAAAATCTGCGAAAAAAATGATGACAGCGTTTGAAGAAAGAGCCGGAAAACTTTACTAGTCAACTAACCCACATCCGATGTCACCCCAAGCCTATCTAAGGGTGATTTAAAATCGACTTCTGCAACCTTTCTTCGACAACTCCGGGGTGACATCGGATGTACTTAGGGATAGCATCGAGTTTTTTTGTAGATCAGATAATAAACTATCCAAATAATTTGGTTAAATTTGTTGATTTATTTTTGACCATCCCTTTAATGCGCCGCCTCCTTTGACCCCTTTGGGAGCACGTAGCTCAGTCGGTAGAGCACCTCACTTTTAATGAGGTTGTCGTTGGTTCGATTCCAACCGTGCTCACCACCTTTCACACCCGCTGCACAATTGATTTTTGATCTCTGATTTTTGATTTTTCCATCGAAGCCAATAAAAATACTCTCGTCTAAAATGAATCAAAAAATTTTAACAATAATCCCAGCGCGCCTTGCCTCAACTCGCTTGCCGAATAAGCCTCTTGCTGATATTTTGGGTAAGTCGATGATTCAAAGAGTTTATGAACAGGCTGTAGCGGCGGATTTAGGCGACGTTGTAATTGCTTGTGATGGCGAAGAAATCGCCGAAGCAGCAAAAAAATTCGGGGCGAAATTTGTGATTACCGATCCAAATCTCCCTTCCGGAACAGACAGAATTTACGCGGCTTGGCAAGCTTTAGATCAAGATTTTGGAGTGATTGTAAATCTACAAGGCGATCTACCAAACATTGATCCAAAAGTGATTCGTGCCGCTGCCTATGCGGCTTTGGAGCAAGATTGTGATTTTGCAACAGTGGCTTCAAAGATCACTAATCCAGATGAAATCACCAATCCAAATGTTGTAAAAATTGCTCGCGCAGAAAATGGTCGCGCCCTTTACTTCTCACGCTCGACAATCCCTTACGGCGCAGGCGACCTTCTTCATCACATCGGAATTTACGCTTACAAAAAATCTGCGTTAGAAAAATTTGTGAAACTTACTCCCTCAGCATTGGAGAAGCGCGAGAGCCTAGAACAACTTCGCGCTTTAGAAAATGGCATGAAAATTATTGTCGAAATTGTTGAGGCCCATCCGCTTTCTGTTGACACTCTCCAAGATCTCGCAGCCGTAACTAAAGTGATCGCGGCACAAAAATGAACATGGAAAAGAAACATATTAAGCAAACGATCGGCTGGAAAGAGTGGTTTGAACTCCCTTGCCTAGCGCTTCCAGCGATTAAAGGAAAAATTGACACTGGCGCCAAAACTTCATCACTTCACGCTTTCAACATTGAAAGTTTCTATCTCGAAGATGTGGAATATGTGAGGTTTGATGTTCATCCATTACAAAAAGATAAAACCCTTACGCAACATTGCGTAGCAAGGGTTGTTGAGCGTCGCATGGTTTCAGATTCCGGCGGAAAAAAAGAAAAAAGATTTGTGATTAAGTCTGATTTAAAGATAGGAAAAAAGAAAATCAGAATCGAGTTAACCCTTGCCAATCGTGACTCCATGGCGTTTCGCATGCTGCTCGGACGAGAAGCAATCAAACAGGCAAAGATGGTCGTTGATGTTTCAAGAGGCTTCATCCAAGGCAAACAGAAGAAGAAAGAAATTCTTAAACTTTATCACTCAACGGAACCCAACCAATTATGAAAATTATCCTCCTCGCTTCAAATCCAAAACTTTACTCGAACTCGCGAATCATTGAAGTGGCGAAAAATCGTGGACATGAAATTGATTTCGCCAATGTTGGCGATTGTTACATTAAAGTCGCTCCGAATGCCTGCGAAATTTTTTCTGGCGAAGGAAGTAAAATAGAAAAAATTGACTGCGTAATCCCGCGCTTAAAACCATCGATGACTTTCTACGGCACATCGATCGTGCGTCAGTTTGAAGTGATGGGAATTAAGTGTCTCAACGGCTCGCAAGAAATAACTAAATCACGCGACAAACTCCATACACTGCAAATCATGTCGCAGCACAATATCAGCGTTCCAGTTACCTCTTTTGCCAACTCATCCTACGACACTAAAGATCTTATTAACCTCGTTGGAGGCGCGCCACTAGTAGTTAAATTACTCGAAGGTACAAAAGGTGTTGGCGTGGTTTTGGCCGAGAAAAACAAAGCGGCAGAAAGTGTGATTAACGCCTTTCGTAGCTTGAAAGCGGATGTGCTAGTTCAGCATTACGTTAAAGAATCTAAGGGCTGCGATCTCAGGTGTTTTGTTATTGGAAATGAAGTAGTGGCTTCAATGGAACGCACCGCACAAGAAGGTGAATTTCGTGCCAACATTCATCTTGGGGCTACAGCCAGAGCGGTTGAAATCACTGATGAAGAAAGAGATTTGGCAATCAGAGCGGCGCAAATTATCGGACTTGAAGTTGCTGGTGTCGACATGGTTCGATCAAATTCTGGACCAAAACTTCTTGAGATTAATTCATCTCCTGGACTTGAGGGGATAGAGAAAGCGACCGGCGTTGATGTGGCTGGAAAGATGATCGAGTACTTGGAAAAGTTTAGCTAAGTCTACTGGCTTGATGCCACTTAAGTCGCGGGATTAGTCAACTAGAACGCCACTAAATAACCAACA
Organism: Rhizobium sp. Q54; assembly: GCA_945871805.1. Taxonomy (GTDB): domain Bacteria; phylum Pseudomonadota; class Alphaproteobacteria; order Rickettsiales; family UBA1997; genus UBA2645. Next base: position 18,488 of record CAMBXE010000004.1, read on the forward strand.
CGCATCGTTGAATAATCTGAATTGATCAAGCCAATTCTTCCTGAATATCTCTGCCAGGAAAGACGGATTGTATCTTTTTCATTTAAGAGAATTTGAAAACCAGCGCCGTAAATTCCAGCTGTTTGATGACTTGTTTGATTAACAGCAGAGCCACCTAATGGCGTATAGGTTAATTTACCGCGTATGTCGGCCACACCCCCTTCAGCAAAAATTTCGAAAAAATTCTCAACAATCGGAATGTAAAAAAGTGCCGAGAGGTTGTACTGATCAAATGTGAATTGCGCACGTTCAGACAAAGCTCCTACGCTCTGCAAACTTGAATTTGTAAGATCACTCTGCACCCAGTTCGCGTTAAATCCTAAATGCTTGTGTACACGAAAATTACCGCCAAGAGCAAGATTTTCTAGGGCATGCATCTGGTGAAAAAATGCCCCAGAAACTTTAAAATTTGAATTAACTCCCGACTTAGAAATTTTTGGCGCATTATATTCAATCGAGAAATATGGCTTAAAAAAGAATTCTCCGAACGAGGGCTTTTGCTCAACCTGAATGTTGTGAATGGAAGGTATTTGATCTGATTTTGGCTGAGGAAAATTCTGATAATCATCGCCCACCGGGCCTTGCGCTAGAGAAGACTGAGCGGTAAAGAAAAAAACAAAGCAAAGCAGTTTTTTCATCAATTATTTTTTCAAAATTTCCTGAAGCTCTCCCGATTGAAACATCTCTTTTACGATGTCGCAGCCACCAAGAAACTCACCTTTGATGTAGAGTTGTGGAATGGTCGGCCAGTCAGAAAAATCTTTGATTCCTTGACGAATTTCTGAATCGCGAAGCACATCCACATCAAGAAAATCTGTGCCAAGATTTTTTAAAATTTGCACGATAGTCGCAGAAAATCCGCATTGCGGAAAATCTTTCGTGCCTTTCATAAAAAGGACAACTTCATTATCTGAAATTGTTTTTTGAATTTTTTGTTGAGCGTCAGACATGGGAAGAAGTTTTGATTTGTAGGGCGTGAAGCGTAGTTCCAAGAACCCCCCTCAGCGCTTCATTGACAATTTTATGCTGTGCAATGCGCGTTTTTCCAGCGAAGTTTTGATCAATAATTTGCACAGCGTAGTGATCTGAATCACCGACTAAATCAGTGATTTCAATTTTCGCTTCGGGAAATTTTTCAGTGAGAAGATTGTTTAAATCTTGTTGTGAGATTGACATAAAATAGACAAAAAAATGGCCACACTTGGATAAAAGTGTGGCCATAAATTTAATTCTTAACCAAAGAAACCACGACGTTTTTTTGGAGCGCCACCGCCATCACGGTCATCGGCACCGCTTCTGCGGTCACGATCACCGCCGCGGTCATCGCGGTCATGTCCGCCTCTGCGATCATCGCGATCGCCACCTCTACGATCGCCACCGCGATCATCGCGGTCACGTCCACCACCTCTACGATCGCCACCGCGATCATCACGGTCACGTCCACCACCTCTGCGATCGCCACCGCGATCATCGCGTCCACCAGATTCTCTTTCGTCGATCATTTGCGGCTTGTTCGCAAGACGTTCGGTAATGTCTTCACCAGTCGCTTGATCAACGCAGCGGAAACTTAATTTTGGACGACCTTTTTTGTCGAATCCAATTACTTTAACTTTGATTACATCGCCTTCGTTGATGATGTCTTCAACGAAATCAACGCGGTATTCAGCAAGCTCCGAAATGTGAACGAAACCATCGCGATTGTTAGAGATGCTAACGAATGCGCCAGCATCAATTACTTTCACAACTGGACCTTCGTAGATGTCGCCAATTTCTGGTTCGAAAGTGATTTCTTGGATCATCGCGATCGCTTTTTTTACTGCTTCGCTGTTGCTTGAAGAAATTTTGATCAGACCGTTATCATCGATGTCAACTGCTGCGCCAGAAACTGTGCAGATTTCTTTGATCACCGCGCCACGTGCGCCGATAACTTCACGAATTTTCTTTTGTGGAATTGTCATCACTTCAACGCGAGGGACGTTCGAATTGAACTCAGCTCTTGATGAAGAAATAACTGCGCACATTTTTTCAAGAATATGAATTCTGCCGACTTGAGCTTGTTCAAGAGCTTTTTGCATAATCTCAACAGTGATACCATTGCACTTGATATCCATTTGAAGTGCGGTGATGCCTTCCGAGGTTCCCGCAACTTTGAAATCCATGTCACCAAGATGATCTTCGTCACCCATGATGTCAGAAAGGATAACGTAATCGCCACCTTCTTTGATTAAGCCCATCGCGATACCAGAAACTGCAGCCTTAAGTGGCACACCAGCATCCATCAAAGCAAGTGAAGCTCCACAAACCGATGCCATTGAAGATGAACCGTTTGATTCAGTAATTTCAGAAACAACACGAGCTGCGTAAGTAAAGGCTTCTCCGGTTGGGAATACTGGATTCAATGCTCTCCAAGCCAATTTGCCGTGACCAATTTCGCGACGCCCTGGAGCTCTCAACTGACCAACTTCACCAACTGAGTAAGGAGGAAAATTGTAGTGAAGCATGAAAGATTCTTCAGTCATGCCTGGATCAAGATTCTCGATCATTTGTTTATCTTTGCCAGTCGCGCCAAGAGTTGTAGTAACCAGAGCTTGAGTTTCACCGCGAGTGAAAAGAGCAGAACCATGAACTTGTGGAAGTAATCCAGTTTCGATTTCGATACGACGGATATCGGTTGATGAACGACCATCAATTCTTTTTCCAGTTTTCAAAACATCATTGCGCACGAGTTCTTGCGACAATTTTTTGAAGAGTGATTTCACTTTATTCGCATCAACAGTTTCGCTGATGAATTTAGCTTTAATTTCGCTGAAGATTTGGTCTAAATCAGTTGCGCGGGCTTGTTTTTCTTGTTTCTTGTAAGCAAGAACTAAGCGGTCACCGATGAAGCTCGCGATGTCATTCTTAAGCGCAGAATTGTCATCTTTTTTTACTTCGATTTTTTTCTTACCGCATTCGGCAGCAAGTTCGTGAATCATTGCAATGATTGGCTGAAATGATTGGTGAGCGAAAGTTACCGCTTCCAACATTTGAGCTTCGGAAAGTTCTTTTGCTTCTGATTCAACCATCAAAACAGATGATGCCGTACCAGAAACTACTAGGTCTAGAGAGCCAGCTTTAATTTCTTCGTTGCTTGGGTTAAGGATGAATTCACCGTTAATTAAACCAACTCTTGCAGCGGCAATTGGCTCAAGAAATGGAGCTTCAGAAATTGTTAGAGCAGCAGAAGCGCCGATTAGAGCGGCGATGTCTGGAGTGCAAGTTGGGTCATAAGAAAGTACGGTACAAACTACGTTTACATCATTGTAAAAGTTAGAAGGGAAAAGTGGGCGGATCGGACGATCGATCAAACGAGAAGTTAAAGTCGCAGCGTCAGATGGCTTAGTTTCGCGCTTGAAGAATCCGCCTGGGATTTTTCCAGCAGCGTAAGATTTTTCGAGGTAATTTACGGTAAGAGGGAAGAAATCCGCGCCTTCCATTGCTTTGCTAGCAACAGTTACTGCGCAAAGAATTGTGGTGTTGCCATATCTTACCACCACTGCACCGCCAGCTTGACGCGCAATTTTACCAGTCTCCAAGGAGAGGATTTTGCCGTTCCAGTTAATTTCTTTTTTGATCACGTTGAACATTGAGTCAGACATATTTCAGCTTTTTTAAGTTATTGGGTTGAGAGAGATTATTTTAAGTTATTTTGGAACTAATCTGCAGTCTTCGAAAAATACCCTTCGACAAACTCAGGGTGACATCACGCTGAACCAGTCGAAATGAGACAGGAACAGAGTTGAATCTATTTACGGATATCGAGTTTTTTAATCAGAACTTCGTAACGCTTAGAGTCAGAAGCCTTGAGATAATCAAGCAATCTTCTTCTTTTTCCGACTAGGATAAGTAGACCGCGACGTGAAGAAAAATCTTTTTTGTGAGTCTTGAGATGCTCGGTTAGGTTGTTGAGTTGCTTAGTGATGATGGCGCTTTGCACCTCAACTGAACCACTGTCATTTTTAACTGTAGCGAACTCAGCGATAACTTCTTTTTTTGATTTGTTCAAAAGAGACATTTTTTATTTTTGAAAATTAAAGGAGATCTAGATCACTAGAGACATACCTGCTAGAAATTGCAGCGATCCATCTGAAAAACGGGCCGCGTAACTAGTGGTCGATTTCAAAGCGTCAAGTGAAATTGTTTTCTCGTAACAAAAATCTCCAACGCGAAGACGAGTTAATTCTGAAACATATCCGCAAACGCCAACTCTTCTGCAGAGGTCGCGAGCTAGAGAACGCACGTAGGTTCCCTTTCCACATTCCATTTCAAGCTCGACATAATTCTGATTAGCCGTAATTAATTTAAGTGAAAAAATTTCCACTTCACGCGGCAGGATTTCAAATGAAATTTCTCGTCGAGCTAACTTGTAAGCGCGCTTTCCATTCACTTTAACTGCTGAAAAACGCGAAGGAGATTGAAGAATTTTTCCAATAAAAAGTGGTAGAGCGGAAATTATTTGTTCAGCTTTTGGCCTTGCCACACTAGATTCTACGCATTTCCCCTTAATATCGTCAGTGTCCCTAAATTCACCAAAAGTGATGCGAAAAGAATATTTTTTTCGCATCGCCATTAATTTTCCTGAGGTTTTTGTCGCTTTATTCAAAGCGATTGGAAGTACACCACAAGCAAATGGATCAAGAGTTCCTCCGTGTCCGACTTTTTTTGCTTTGGTAATTTTTTTGACAATAGTGACAACTTGTGCCGAAGAAATTCCGGCAGGTTTGTTTACATTTAGCCAAAGATTTTGGTCCTGCAGCACTACCTACAACTTAGTTTCTTCAATCAATTTCTTCACCGCTTCAACAGAACGATTAAACATTGTTAGCTCGCTGGTATTAAGTTTGATCTCGACAATTTTTTCGACACCTTCTTTGCCGATGATGGCCGGAACCCCGATGTAGAGGCCTTTTACACCATATTCACCATTAAGATGTGCCGCAACTGGCAACACTCTTTTGCGATCAAATAAATAACTCTCAGCCATTGCGATTGCTGACGTTGCTGGAGCGTAGAAAGCTGAACCAGTGCCGAGTAATTTTACAATTTCTGCGCCGCCATCACGAGTACGTTGCACGATTTCTTCGATTTTTGTTTTTGTTGTCCAGCCCATTTCGATCAAGTCTGGGATTGGGATGCCAGCAACTGAAGAGTAACGAATTAATGGAACCATCGTGTCGCCATGTCCGCCCAAAACGCAGGCATTTACATTTTCAACTGACACGCCGAATTCGCGAGCCAAGAAAAGTGACATGCGCGATGAATCAAGCACACCGGCCATTCCAACAACTTTATTTGTTGGTAAGCCAGAAACTTTTTGCATCACATAGACCATCGCATCGAGTGGATTGGTAATCACGATTACAAATGCATTTGGCGCATGTTCCTTAACTCCTTCGGCAACTGTTTTGATGATTGAAGCATTTGTCGCCATCAAGTCATCGCGACTCATGCCCGGCTTTCGTGCAATACCAGCAGTAACGATCACAACATCAGCTCCAGCGATGTCGGCATAATTGCTCGTACCAGTAAAATTCGCGTCAAAATTTTCAACTACCGAAGATTGCTCCAAGTCAAGCGCCTTGCCTTTTGCCACACCCTCATTCACGTCAAGAATAACCACGTCACCCAAATTTTTTAAACCAGCAAGATGCGCCAAAGTACCGCCGATATTACCTGCGCCAACTAGGGCGATTTTGTTTCTTTTAGTCATGATCCTGAAATTAAAGTTAGAATTTTATTGTAAATTTCTTCGACGGTTTGCGTCCCATCAACCACCCTGATGCGCGAATTATTTTTTGCCAAATGTAAAAATCCGTCACGTGTTTTTTGATGAAAATCTTGGCCGAATTTTTCGTAACGATTATTTCCAGCCCTACCCTCAATCCTTGCAAATGCTAGCTCGACAGGAACGTCGATTAAGAAAGTAATGTCGGGTGCAAAATCACCGATGGTCATTTTTCTGACTTCGTCGATCAACTTAACATCTAATCCAAAAGCATTTCCTTGGTAAGCGTAAGTTGAGTCAAAAAAGCGATCTGAAATCACAATTTTATTTTGCTGCAATGCCGGCTTGATCAGTTTTTCAACATGCTCAAGGCGCGCAGCAAAATTTAAAAATAATTCTGTTTTTGCTTCGAGCTTAGCAATTTTTTCATCGATTAAAATTTCACGAATTTTCTCGCCAGCTACCGTTCCACCTGGCTCACGCGTTAGAACTGATCCAGAAAGAAAGTCATGTAATTTTTTTGCCTGCGTTGATTTTCCGCATCCTTCGATACCTTCGAATGTAATAAATTTCATACTGACATCAACACTCGCGCCTTGTTCAAGCATTCTTGATATTCCGATTTTGGATCAGAATCGAAAACAACTCCAGCGCCAGTTTGCAAATGAATCTGACCGTCTTTGATCAAGGCTGATCTTAGAGTGATACAGGTTTCCATGTCGCCATTGCTAGCGAAATATCCAACACATCCAGCGTAAAAACTGCGCCGAACTTTTTCCATTTCTTCGATAATTTCCATCGCACGAATTTTCGGCGCACCAGAAACCGTACCCGCCGGAAAGCCTGCAATTAAAGCATCTAACGCATCAAATTCGTCGCGCAAAATTCCTTCAACATTGGAAGAAATATGCATCACGTGCGAATAATTTTCGACGATCATTTTTTCAGTGACCGCGACAGAGCCAGGCACGGCAACGCTTCCGACATCATGTCGACCGAGATCAATTAACATCAAATGCTCAGCAACTTCTTTTTCATCATTCAAAAGCTCGGCAGCAATTTGTTTATCTTCCACTTCATTTTTTCCACGTTTGCGCGTTCCAGCAAGTGGACGAATGGTAATTTTTTTATTTTTCAAAGAGACCATGATCTCAGGACTGGAGCCGGTCAAAACGAAATCGTCAAACTTTAAATAAAATAAAAATGGCGAAGGATTGATCAAGCGAAGCGAGCGATAAAAAGAAAATTCATCAAAATTTTTGTCGCATTTTGCGGTAAATCTTTGCGACGGCAAAACCTGAAAAATATCACCGTCAGTGATGTATTTTTTAGCGTGATTAACCATCTGACAATATTCTTCTTCTGAGCAATTTGAAGAAAAGTTAAGATTGTTTTTAGCCAGAACTGGCGCCGAGTCGTAAGGCTTAACTAGAATCTCTTCGATCCACTCAATTCTAGAAATTACTTCTGAATATTTTTGCTCGGAAAAAATCGGCGCGCAAATAAGAGCGCAATCAAAAAGACTATCAAAAACGACAATGATTTGTGGGCGAATAAAAATGCTGTCGGGAATTTTTATTTCGTCGGGAAGATTGCGATCAGAAATTTTTTCCATCAGGCGGATCATGTCGTAACTCATGTAACCGAATATTCCGGAGCACATCATCGGCAAAGAAGAAAGACCGTGAGTCATGTCATCCCAATTGATTTGCGACTCTTGAATTAAGTGCCGCAAATTATTCAAAGGGAGGCCAATTTCTTCGCGATCATTGCGGAATGATTTTTCACCAACGCAGCGCCAAATCAGATCTGGCAGACATCCAAGCATTGAGAAGCGACCCTTGTGATTTCCTTTTTCAACCGACTCAAATAAAAAATGATGCTTCGAAAAATGTTGAGAAATCTTCATCAAAGCCAGAACTGGCGTGATGATATCAGCGGGAATTTTTTTGAATAAAACCGTGCGCCCAGAGTTTTCGAAGGCGGAATTAAATTCTGCTTCGTCCAAATTGTAGCTCACTATTTCTCCTCTTGCTTAGCAAAAATCTTGTCGTTGGTTTTTACTGGGTAGCGCGCAAGTAGGTAAGCATTGTAATCACTCATTACTTCCTTTCTAAACTCTTCTGCAGATTGCTTTTTAGCTTGCTCAAGTTGAATCGAATTTACCGCAGATTTTTTAATCTCACGTAACACCCCAATTACAAATTCACTTTCCCCTTGAGTCGCGAGTGGCGTAGCTTGATCGACAGTAATCGCGAATAAATCTTTCAAAAATTGATCTTGGTAAGGCACTTGTTGACCTTGAAAAGTTAGATAAAAAATACGCGGAAATTCACGAGCCTTATCGAGTTTCAAACGGTATCTTGCAGCAACTTTTGCAACTTCATTTGGATTTTGCTTTACCTCTTCTCCAACCTTGCGAGCCAGATCTCCTAGAGCTTCTTTGAGCTTAACCACAAGTAAATCTGCAGTAACTCGACTCTGAACTTCTACCAATTCGCGCTGCTTAGAAGGAATAATTTCCGCTACTTCTAACGCATAAAATCCTTCTGAATTTTTAGCGTAGAAAACTTTTGAAGTTTGCTTCGCTTTTAATGCAAAGGAATTTTTAGCAAAATTGTCGAAAGACTTGATTTCAGAGACTTCTTCACCCTTGTCATTTTTGCTATTTTCATCAATCACAACTGATGTTGCGGTAACTTTTAGACCGAATTTCTTCGCTACTTCTGCAAGTGAATTACTGGTCAAAAGCAAGTCATCAATCGCTGAGATTTTTTCTTGCAAAACTTTCTCCTCTCTGCCTTCGGCCATCTTTTGCTTAATACCGTTTTTAACTTCTGAAAAAGGAATTAATTGCGGCTGCGCGATCTCGTTAAGTAAAAAAACATGAAAGCCGAGAGGACTTGCAATTACCTGACTATTTTCATTTACAGCTAGTTTAAAAATCGGTTCAGCAATTTGTGGAATGAGATCTTTTTGCGAAACTTTAGACAGTGTAATCGCCTTCAAATCCTTCTTTGCCAACTCCTTTGCCAACTTTTCAAATTCGATTTGAACCTTTAATTTATCTACTTGGGTAAACTCTTCAAATTTTTGTAAGAAATTTTTTGCCTCAATCTCTTTGTCGAAAACTACGTGATAAAAATTACGCGTTTCTGACTTGGTGTATTGTTCTTTGCCGTTCTCATATTCAGCAAAAATTTCCTGATCGGAAATCTGCAAATCTTTAGCAAAATCTTTTTTAGAAAAACTTAAGTAAGAAACTTTACGACGCTCAGGCAAGACATATTGCGTTTGATTTTCTGTAAAAAATTTTTGCAATTCTTCTTCGCTTGGCTTGGCAATATTTCCCACATTTTTGGATGAAATTGTGATTACATCAGCAACGCGTTTTTCTTGTTTAAAATTCTCAACTTGAGCAATCACTGAATCACTCATCGGAGCAGAAACAGCAATGGATTGCAAGATCATGGTTGCTGCAATACCATTGGTAATTTCACTTACATATTTCTCTTCATTGAGGCCATTTTTTTTGAGAAATGCTTCGAATTTTTTACGATCAAATTTACCGCTCTCATTCTTGAAACTTGGATCTCTAGCAATCGATTCAAGAATAATTTTTTTACTTGCCGACACATCAAAATCATCAGCCAACTTTTTTATCATCACCTGATTAACTAAGCGCCCAAGAACATCCGATTTGAACCTCTCAGATTCAAGATATTGTAATGCCTCTTCGCTTTTATTGCTTGAGGCAAGAATGATTTCGCGATCAGCCCGCAAAGCTGAATTGAACTGGCCGTAACTAATTGTGTCACCGCCGATTTTTGCTACCCAAGTGTTAGGGCTGCCAAGAATAAAACTACTAACACCGAATAGTACGAAGCTTAGAGCTACAAAGGCTAAAATGATTTTGAAAAAAATGCTTTTAGCGAGTTTGCGAAAGAATTGCATGGAAATTTGATTTAAATTTTGACCTGGAAATAGCCGCACCTTAAATCGTCATTATTAAATCATAAATCATAAATTTCAGAATGATCATCGTTCAAAAATTTGGTGGCACTTCAGTTGGCGACATCTCGCGGATTAAAAATGTCGCCAAAAAAGTTAAGGCCGAACTCGACAAAAAAAATAAGGTAATTGTTGTCGTTTCAGCAATGTCTGGAGTGACCAATCAACTTGTCGATTACTGCAACCAAGTTTCGTCTCTAACTGACGATATTTCACTGCGCGAATATGATTCTGTGATTGCCACTGGCGAGCAAGTTACCTGTGGATTACTCGCGTTAGAGCTTCAGTCAATCGGCTATAAAGCCCGGTCGCTCTTGGGTTGGCAAATTTCAATCAAAACAGACTCTATTCACAGTAAAGCCCGCATCGATTCAATCGACGGCGAATATCTGCTTGGTTTACTCGACGAATTTGACGTGGTCGTAATCGCTGGATTTCAGGGAATTCACGCAGAATCAAATCGCATTACCACTCTCGGCCGTGGAGGATCAGATACTTCCGCCGTAGCCATCGCCGCCGCAGTAAAAGCTGATCTTTGCGACATCTACACCGATGTGAGTGGCGTCTACACCACCGATCCACGCATCACCGACAAGGCCAGACGCTTAAAAAAAGTTACTTACGAAGAAATGTTGGAGATGGCCTACAGCGGTTCAAAAGTTTTACAAACCCGCTCAGTTGCAATGGCTATGGCCCACAATGTGCGAGTGCGCGTGCTCTCAACTTTTGAAGAAGTTACCGAAAATTCAGGAACAGTTTTAGTCAACAATAACGAGGAAATCATGGAACGCAGACTCATTACCGGCATCAGCTACAGTAAAAATGATGTACGCATTACTTTGGCTAACATGCCTGATCATCCCGGCCTTTCCGCCACGATTTTTGGCGCGCTAGCAGCGAAAGAAGTGAATGTCGACATGATCGTGCAAAACATTAGCTCGAACGGAAAATTCATCGACATCACCTTCACCGCCGGAGTAGATGAACTTGAGCGCGCCAAGCTGGCAATTGATTCAATCAAAGATGAAGTAAAATATTCTGAACTAAAAATTGACGGCAACATCGCTAAAATTTCAGTAATTGGCGTTGGCATGATTAGCCATTCTGGCGTCGCTCACACCATGTTCAAAGCTTTGGCAGAAAAAGGGATCAACCTGCTTTTGATCTCAACTTCAGAAATTAAAATTTCCGTACTAATCGCGAAAGAATACGGAGAACTCGCAGTGAGAATTCTGCACGATGCTTACGGCTTGGGGAAGAAATAGATTTAAACGGTTTTTAACGCGACACACTTCTCAAGATCTTGATTTCACTTGGTTCACAAAAAAAATTACTTTTTGCCAGCGGGCAAAAAGTTCATTTTAACCAGCAATGAGTTGCTTGAACCCATCAAATTTTTTTAGAAAATTTCTCTACTCACCGCTGCGTAACTTCTCTCAATTCGATCAAGAATAGATTTAATCAAACGCTTAGAGGGTCTGATCTGTCTACGCGCAAGACGGTTCATCAACAAATGTTCTACCGCCTCACTTCCTGGATTTTCAATCGCAACAGTCACGATATTTTTAAGGCGAGAACTAAGATCCTTAAGACGAAAAATCCGCAACTCCCTCATGCTCAACAGCAAAAATGCCCCAGCCTCATGTGCTGAATTTACTAGGCGGAGCAAAGATTCTTCATCTGTAATTTCGCAGAAATCTTCGAGGATGTAAAAGTGATCAGCGCGAAAAAATTCAACCGGATTCACAGAAAAAATTTCTTCCTTGTTCAAAAATTTAGCCGCAAATTTTTTAGCAAAAATGCGCAGTAAGTGTGTTTTTCCTGACGCCTCTGCGCCCTTTAAAATCAAAGATGGAAGCTGTGCGGAAAAAAATTTCTTTTGTACAAAAAACTTCTGCAAAAAATTTCGCGCCACAAGATTTTCTGCGAGCGCGAGAAAATCTTCTTCGTGGCAAGAGTTAGAATTTTCTTCGCTTTGGAAGGGGAGAGAAAGTTGATCAGAGGCCATAAAAAAGAATGTAGTCGATCCCGCAACAAGTGCAGGGCGACAATTCTGGAGCACTTACTCCAAGACTGTCACTCCGCAGTTGTTGCGGGGTCCATAAATTTTACTCAATTACTTTTGGCACCGCGAAATATCCATATTTCGCATTTTTAGCATTTTTCAAAACATCCTCTGCGATGTTGCCGTCAGAGATCTCGTCAGGATTCAACCGCAGAGACATTTTGTGAACATTGGTTAATGGCTCAACATTCGTAACATCAACTTCATTTAATTTTTCAACCCAAGAAATGATACTCCCAACTTGTTTAGCTAGCGTTTCGCGATTCTCTTCGGGAATTTCAATTCTTGCTAAACGAGAAATTTTTTTAAAATCTTTCTCACTGATTTCAGACATTTTTAAAAAGTTTAAATGAAAAACGGACGCCTGATGGCACTCGATGTAGGCACAAAAAGAATCGGCATCGCAACTTGTGATGCAACTAGATTAATCGCCACTCCGCGCATGATTCTTACCCGTCACAGCAGTCTAATTGACCTCACTAAAATCAAAGAATTCGCCGAAGAAAATGAAGTTGTTGGTATCGTAATTGGCCTACCGATTGATTATGCAGACACTTGCAAAATCATTAGAAATTTTGCCGAAAATCTTGAAAAATTTCTGGAGAAAAAAATTCCGATTACTTTGTGTGATGAAAGTCTCAGCAGCTTCGAAGCCAAGGAAATTCACGCTTCGCCACTTTCGCGTAAAAAAAATAAATTCGTCGACGACATTGCCGCGGCAATAATTTTAGAGCACTTTCTGCAAAGCGAAAATTAAATCTTGGATCATCAAAGCACTGTGAAGTGGCGTGACAGTAATGCGCAAACGTTCGTCTCCCTTGGCAACTGTTGGGTAATTAATGTGCTGAATGTAAATGTTAAATTCCGTAAGTAATCTCTTTGAAGCCTCTCTAGCCTTAACTGCATCACCGATTCTAATCGAAACAATGTGCGAATTATTTTTGATAATTTCAATTCCGGCCCTCGCCAATTCTGCTTTTAGCAACGAAACATTTTTGTGCAAAGCCTGACGCGCTGAATCATTAATTTGCGCCTGACGAATGTTGGAAATAGTTGCCGCGGCAATTACCGGCGGAAGCGCAGTCGTAAAAATAAAACCAGAAGCAAGACAGCGAATCGCGTCAATGATCTCGGCCTTTCCGACGATGTAACCGCCAATTGTACCGAAAGCTTTTGCACAAGTTCCTTGAATGATGTCAATCTGGTCAGACAGGCCAAGTGCTTGGCACAAACCAGCACCAGTAATGCCATAAAGCCCTACAGCATGCACTTCGTCAACGTAGGTTAGCGCCCGATATTTTTTGGCGAGATCAATAATTTTGGCAACTTCGCCAAAATCGCCATCCATTGAGTAGACCGATTCGAAGATAATTATTTTCGACTGATTTGTTGGATATTTTTTTAGTAATTCCTCGAGATGAGCCACGTCATTGTGACGAAAAATTTCTTTTGTAGAGCGGCTATTTCTAATTCCCGCGACAATCGAGGCATGATTTTTTTCGTCAGAAAAAATTACTAAATCCGGTAGAATTTTTGCTAAGGCTTGAATCGTCGCATCATTGGCGACATAGCCCGAAACAAAGCTCAATGCCGCTTCTTTGCTGTGCAATTTTGTGATTTCATTTTCGAGCTCGATCAAAATGTGACTCGTTCCAGAAATATTTCTCGTTCCTCCTGCGCCAAGCCCGTAGAGCTTTAACGCCTCTTCTGCTTTTGCGATTGCTTCCTTATTTTGCCCGGCGCCAAGGTAATCATTCGAGCACCAAATAGTAATTTTTTTGCCATTTTGATTGTTAATCGCGCAGGGAAATTCGCCGCAAATCCGCGAAATATCTAAAAATTCGCGGTAACGATTTTCTTTCTTTAGGCGCTCAATTGCTTGTCTGAAAGGCTCTAACATTAAAGGCTCTGGTAAAATTTCACCGCGTTTGAATCAGCAAAAATTTTCTCAAAATTAATCGATTTGATAAAAACACCTTCGAGACAACGTGCACGTGACAGTGCGACGTAGACTTGACCCGGGCTGAAGGCGTCGGATAAATCACAAGAAATCTTGTCGAGGGTCAAGCCTTGCGATTTGTGAATCGTCATTGCCCAAGCAAGAATCAATGGAACCTGACTAACTCCCGCCTCTGTCACCGCAATTTTTTTTTCGCTGTCGAATTTTTCAATCAACCATTCTTCCGGCGCGATCGTTAGAATTTTTTTATTCTCAAACTCAACCACGGGATGCGATCTTTTTGACGAAAAATCACGCACAACTCCGAGCGAGCCATTAATTATTCCTTCCTTCTGGTAAGTATTTTTAATCATCATCACCTGCGCTCCGACCTTTAACTTCAACATCTCAGCCGCTAAACAATTCTTTTTTAGAAATTCAATTCTTGCCGGCTCGCCAAAATATTCTGCGACGTGAACTATTTCTTCGCGCGGAATTTTCTTCAGCTCCAAGCCGTTTATTTCTTCAACTTTGAGATTGTGAGTAGTCAAAATTGTCGGGCGAATCGCGCCATTGTCACTGACTCCAATTCTTGACTCCAAGACCTCGCGATCATTTTTGTCGAGAATTCCGACGCGTAAATTATTTAAAATTTTTACGAAGTTTTCGTCGCCCTGACGAAAACTTCCATCAAGGACAAAAGCTTGCAAATCAAGGTCGCGCCAGGTTTGCGAATTGAAGCAAAAATTAAAATAATTACTGCCGCGATTCACTGGGGGCAGTTGCAAAAAATCACCAAATAATAACATCTGAATTCCGCCCATCGGCTTATTATTTTCCCGTACCGCCTGAAAAACCTGATTAAGAATTTCAAAAACTTCTCGTGAAATCATCGAAACCTCGTCAATGGCCAAAGCCTTGGCCTGCTTGATCTTGCGTCGCACACGCAAAAATTTTGCCGTAAAAATATTTTCGATTATTTGTTCGATTGGAAGATTGGCGAGGCCAATTCCCGCCCAAGAATGGATCGTCGTGCCACCAATATTCACTGCAGCAATACCAGTACTTGCAGTCACTTCAAGACCGCGACTGGCGTAATTTCTTTTGAGAAAACTTAAAAGGTAAGATTTGCCACTACCCGCGCCGCCTGTAATGAAAAGGTTTTTGCCATTTTCAAAAGCATCGACGACCTCAGACTGCGCGGGTGACAAATCAGTGACTTCCATCTATTTCGCAGCTCTAACTGCAGCGACCTTATCTTTAAGAGCTTGAGCTTCCATGGCACCTGGGAACAGCTCTTCACCAATTACGAAGCCTGGAGTTCCGTTGATTCCAATTGAGTTACCAAGCACAAGATTAGCTTGAAGTATCGCGTCAATTTTGTCTTTTTCGCTCTTCAGAGATTCTTCAATTTTAGCAGAATTTAGTCCGATTGATTTAACGATTTTCAAAGCTCCAGCTTTTCCATGTTCGTTTGATTTCATCAAAGCATCGTGAAATTTTTTGTAAGATTCTGGAAAGTTAATGTTAACCGCGATGGCAACTTGCGCCATCTCCATTGAAGGCTGACCAAGAATTGGGAACTCTTTGTAAACGACTTTAACTTTCTTGTCGCCCTGTAGGAATTGTTCAAGAGATGCGTGCGCTTTTTTGCAGTAGCCACAGTTGTAATCGAAGAACTCAACCACGGTTACATCGGCATCAGCTGGTGCGTAAGTAGCAGAATTTTTGTCATTAAAAATTTCTTCTTTCTTGGTGCCAATATTTTGTTGTGCATTTTTCATGCGATCTTCACCCATCTTTTTTTGCATGTTAGAAACCGATTGAAGAACGATGTGTGGATTGGCTTCGATCCATTTCGTAACGACTTTTTCAACATCTTCAACATTTTTAACTTTATCGTCCTTGTCTAGACCGCTTGGCTTTACACCTGCTCCCATAACATCACCTTCACCAATTGGAGCTTCTTGCTTAACCTCTTCGCTAGCTGCTTTTTCGGATTTTTTGCTACCGAAAGTAGTGTAGATTCCGCCGACCAAAAGTAGCACGACGACAACAACTGCGATTGGCTTAACCAAAGAAGGTTTGTCGCCAAGATTTTTATTTATGAATGACATGGGATTGTGTTAAATTAATTTACGAAGAAGAGGCGCGCAATAAAGAGAAAAGCAACTACAAATGCAACCGAGTTTTTTAATCGAAAATAATTACCAAAATCTATTTGTTGCCGGCATTGATGAAGCTGGTCGCGGGCCTCTTGCTGGGCCGGTTGTTGCTGCTTGCGTGATTCTTGATCGCGAAGACTTTCCTCGTGGGAAAAATTGCGAGATTAATGATTCAAAAAAACTCTCAAAATTGCGACGTCAAAAAATATTTTCTGAGTTAAAAAATAAAGCAAAATTTGGAATTGGAATTGTCGATGAAAAAATAATCGACGAGATCAATATTCTTGAAGCAACTAAGCTAGCAATGCTTCGCGCTTATTTAGATTTACAAAAAAAATACCAAATTTTTCCGCAAATAATTTTAGTCGACGGCAATTTTATTCCCTTCAAAAAACAGAATAAAATCAGCGAAATTTTAGCAATTGTAAAAGGGGATCAAAAAAGTCTCTCGATTGCTGCAGCATCGATCATTGCCAAAGAAACTCGTGACCAGATTATGCGAGATTTAGATCAAAAATATCCACAATTTGGCTTTGCTAAACATGCCGGATATCCGACCAAATTTCATCGCGAGAAAATTCATGAACATGGAATTTGCGAGTTTCATCGCAAGTCTTTCGAGCCAATAAAATCAATTCTTAATGCGAGTAATTAACGAAAAATATCCAAACATGGCGGAAATTTCTTCTGAGTTTTTACGTGCCGGAAAAATAATTTCTTTTCCTACCGACACAGTTTACGCACTTGCTGCTGATGCCAGTAATTTCAAGGCCGTAGAAGCTCTTTATCAAATCAAAAATCGTGATCAAAAAAAACCAATTGCGATCTTTGTTAAAGATCTCGACACGGCAAAAAAGATTTTTTTCTTCGACAAAAAAACGGAAGAAATCGCTGAAAAATTTTTACCCGGCGCCTTGACTTTAGTTTTAAAAACACGCGACGAAGCCACATCCTCTTTAGCTTCTAACCTTAATAAAAATTCTGACAATTTTTTAGGATTTCGCGTCGTAGATAATTTTTTCACCAAAGAATTATTCAAAAAATTTGACGGAATTTTAGCAGTAACTAGCGTAAATATTAGTGGCAATGCAGCAATCACAAATTCCGATGAAATTAAAAATATTTTTCCAAATATCGATTTATTAATCGAAGGCGGAATATCTCCTCAACCAGCATCGACGGTAGCTAAAATCACTGACAACAAAATTACAATTTTACGCCAAGGACCAGTAATTTTATGAATAAAATTTTAGATATTTTGCGCATCCCAATAGTAAAATTTATTGGTATCGGCGCCATTCTTTACTTCGCACTTTTTGCTAACAAACAGCAGCCAGATTCTCTGGGCAATCGCTTGTCGAAAGAGGAAATTAACAAAACTTTCGTTGAGGCAAAAAATAGAAGTCGCTTCATTATTGCCAATGTACACACGGCGCAAGAAATCAATGGGGGCAAAGCTCTTCAACCAAATCCTGCAGCAAAAATTACAATTGAAGATTTAGAAATAGGTAAAGATGAAAATATCATTTCTTGCGGCAGCGAAGTTGAAATTGCTTACGGAATCTACGACGCAAATAACAAAACATTAAAAACAGTAAGCTCGGAAAAATTGATTATTGGCAGCAATCTCGACAAAATAATTGAACAAAATGTCATCGGCATGAAAAGCGGCGGAATAAGGAATATCAACATCCCCCACGATTTTAAGAGCGACGATCAAAAATTAAACGACATGTTAAATTTTTATCATTCCGATTTGCGCTACCAAATTTCCGCGACCTCAATAGCTGCGAACGGCGATGCCAAAACTTTTTGCCAATGAAAAAAAAATCTCCTTCGAAAAAATTAGAAAAAAAATCGCATGACGGCTCTGTTAAATTTCTTTATGATTACTTACCGTTAATTGTTTTTTTTGCCTGCTACAAATTTGCCAAAACCCCTGACCCACTAATCACCGCAACGATCTACATGGTAATCACCACTTTTTTTGCGCTGATTATTTCTTACTTACTAACCAGAAAAATTCCCCTGGTGGCGCTAGTTTCTGGAATTGTCCTCGCCATCTTCGGCGGGTTAACGGTGCTGCTTAAAAACGACATCTTCATCAAAATAAAACCAACAATTATTAACTTAATTTTTGCGGCGATTTTATTTTACGGCTACTTGGTCAAGAAACCTCTGCTCTCTTACCTTCTCGGCGAACAAATTAAAATGCGTAACGCGGCATGGATTACTCTTTCAATGCGCTGGGCCTGTTTTTTTGTCTTTTTAGCACTGCTAAATGAATTCATCTGGCGCACCTGTTCGACTGATTTCTGGGTGCAATTCAAAGTGTTCGGGATGATGCCGATCTCGCTGCTCTTCACTATTTCTCAGATCCCTTTCATGATGAACGAAATGAAAATTAGTAAGCCAGAATAGTCACCAAGTCAGCATTATTAACATCTTCCACCATCGACACTAAAACAGAATCTTTGCTAACTTTATACACTACTCCAGCAAGAAGTCCGGGTGGCAAAGTGTCGCCATCTCCAGAAGTAAAAATCATTTCTCCGACTTGAATAGCGTGGTTCTTTGGTAAGTACAAAATCTCCATCATGCCACTGCCGTTACCAACTAAAATACCTTTGGCTCTAGCTTGAGATGTTATAACAGGAATTCGAGAAATCGCATCATTCAACAAAAAAATATGCGATTTATTTTCGTAAACTTCCGCAATTCTCCCGATTACGCCACGCTTTCCAGTAATAATTTCACCCTCTTTCAAGCCGCGATCTTCTCCGGCATCGATAAAAATTTTCTGATTAAAAAGGGGGCGTGATCTTCCAACAATTTGCGCAACTTTAAAACTCGCGCTCTTCGATGAAATAAAATGCAACATCTTGCGCAGATCCTTATTCTCTTGATGGATATTGAGTGATTTAATGTAGAAAGATCGAAGCTTTACCAACTCCTCTTTAAGATTTTGATTTTCTTCTTTGGCCTGCACCAACTCACCAAAATCAGTAACTAGGCTGAACGCGACGTTGAATGGAAAGGCTGCAAACTTAGCGATGGGCACAGAAAAGTCGACAAAAGCCGAAGAAACATCGCGCGAAAAATCATGATCAACTTTCGAAATAACCAAGCAAACCACGCACAGAAAGCTAAAAAAAACAGTTTCGATTTTGTTAAAAACCAAACTAAAGCTGTGTTTGATGCTGTAATTGACGCGTTTTTTGCTAAAGTTGAGATGTTGCACTTTGCACTAATCTTGTCTGAAGAGAGTTGCTCTAAACATTTTGATATTTTCAAGAACCTTGCCGCAGCCATTAACCACGCAAAGCAAAGGATCTTCAGCAACAAAAACTGGCAGGCCTGTTGCTTGGCGAACAACGTAATCAAGATTTTTTAAAAGAGCTCCGCCGCCAGAAAGCACGATGCCTCGCTCAACGATGTCGGAAGAGAGTTCGGGCGGAGTGCATTCGAGCGCAACCTTGATTGCGTTAACTATTTGTTCGACTGGCTCCATTAAACTTTCGGCGATTTGTCTTTCGGTTAAAATCATTTCTTTCGGGATTCCGTTGGAAAGATCACGCCCCTTAACTTCAATGGTTGCGCCATCTCCTTCTTGCGGAGGACAAGCTGCGCCAACTGTTTTTTTGATGCGCTCTGCGGTTGATTCACCAATCAATAAATTGTGGTAGCGACGAATGTAAGCGATGATTGCTTCATCCATTTTATCACCGCCAACTCTCACGGAACGAGAGTAAACGATGCCTCCAAGAGAAAGAATTCCAACTTCAGTTGTGCCGCCGCCAATGTCGACAATCATCGATCCTGTAGGTTCGGTAACTGGAAGATTTGCACCAATCGCTGCTGCCATCGGCTCTTCGATCAAGTGAACTTCATTGGCGCCAGCGCCTTCTGCCGCATCTTGAATCGCCCTTCTTTCAACTGGAGTTGAGCCAGATGGAACGCAGATGATGATGAGTGGGCCAAGCCAGCTCTTGGTTTGATTTACTTCACGGATAAAATATTTAATCATTTCCGCCGCAATTTTGAAATCTGCGATCACGCCATCTTTGAGTGGGCGAATAGCGTCGATTTTAGCCGGGGTGCGCCCAAGCATCATCTTTGCTGTGCTACCGAAAGCGCATGGAATTAACTTTCCGCCCTCGTGCGACACCGCAACAACTGATGGCTCGTTTAAAACCACGCCCTGCCCGCGCACGTAAACCAGCGTATTTGCCGTACCAAGATCAATCGCGATATCTTTTGAAGTAAGTGAGAAAAATTTAGAGAGAGAAAAAGAAAACATGTTAAATTTTATTTAGCTTATCCAAGCAGTTGATATAGGCGATTGCTGATGCGGTAAGCACATCAGTATCTGCACCATTTGCAGAAAAAATGCGGTTATCTTGTTTGAGACGCACAACAACATTTGCTTGCGCGTCAGCTCCTTCGGTCACTGCTTGAACCTGATACAAATCAAGGTTAGCGCTGTGAGGAACGAGTTTTTTGATTGCAGAGAAAATGGCGTCAACCGGCCCGTCTCCTGAGCGGAAGCTAGTTTCGACTTCATCGCTGTCAATTTTTATTTTGATCAAAATTTCAGAAATTTTTCTCGTTCCACATTTTACTTCGAGCTCAAGTAATTGGTAACGTGACTTGCTGTTTACCAGCGAATCATCAACCAAAGAAATCAGATCTTCATCGAGAATTTCTTTTTTCTTATCGGCCAAATCTTTGAATTTTTTGAAGGTAGAATCGAGCACTTCATCACTGAGTTCGTAACCAATTTCTTTAATGCGATCTTTAAAGGCCGCGCGACCAGAAAGCTTGCCAAGACGCAACTGCACTTTCTCCAAACCGACAGAATGCGGAGTCATGATTTCGTAAGTCTCGCGATGTTTAAGCATTCCATCTTGATGAATTCCACTTTCATGAGCAAAGGCGTTGGAGCCTACAATTGCCTTGTTCGGCTGAATCGTAAAACCAGTGATCGTGGAAACTAATTTTGAAACACGCGAAATCATCGTAGCGTCGATGCCGGTTTCAACTTGGTAAAAATCGCCACGCGTTTTGATCGCCATCACGATTTCTTCGAGCGCTGCATTTCCTGCTCGCTCGCCAATCCCATTAATTGTACACTCAATCTGCCTAGCACCAGCGCGCATAGCCGCCAAAGAATTCGCAACTGCAAGACCCAGATCATTGTGGCAATGAGTTGAAATCACTGCCTTGTCGATGTTGATTACGTTGTTTTTAATCGCTGAAATCAGGGCAAAATATTCGTCTGGAGTTGTGTAGCCAACAGTGTCTGGAATATTGATCGTATTGGCCCCGGCGCTAATCGCTGTTTCAATCGCTTTGAATAAAAAATCAGGTTTTGAACGAGTCGCATCTTCCGGCGACCAATCGACTTCGGCACAAAGATTTCGCGCCAAAGAAACACTTTCTTTAATTAAAGCCAGCACCTGCTCTTCATCCATTTTTAACTTGAATTCCATGTGGATGGGCGAAGTGGCAATGAAGGTGTGAATGCGCGACCTTGCTGCTGGCGCAACCGCTTCCGCTACTCTTTCAATGTCGGATTTTTTAGCGCGCGCTAGCCCACAAATTGTTGAATTTTTAATCACTGAAGCGATGCGATGAACTGCAGCGAAATCTCCGTTAGAAGCCGCCGGAAAACCCGCCTCAATCACATCAACACCCATTTTTTCTAATGTTTTTGCAATCAGTAATTTCTCTTCCAAATTCATTGTTGCACCTGGAGCCTGCTCACCATCGCGCAAAGTTGTGTCAAAAATAATGACTCGCTCTTTCCCTTTGGCTTTAGACATTTTTTGGAATTTTTGATTGGAAAATTTCCGCGCAAATTACAAGTTTAAGTGGCTAATTGTAAACTTCTTTTTCTCTCAAAAAATGCTTAGAAAAAACGACATTGTAGACATCATCTCGCCAGGAACGGCATGCACTCGCGACGAATTAGAAAAAATAAAAAATTACGTAAAAAAAATCGGATTAACGCCAAGAATTTTTTTAGAAAAAGAAACGAGCATCACTAAAAAATTAACTCACGAATTCGCTTCAATTCCCGCCGAAATACGTTTTGAGCAATTAAAGAAATCGATCGAAAATAAAGATTCAAAAATCATTTGGTGCGCGCGCGGAGGCTACGGCAGCGCTGAAATTTTGCCCCTTCTACAAAAAATGAAAAAGCCGAAAGTGCCAAAAATTTTTATCGGATTTTCTGATATTTCTGCGCTCAATACTTTTTTAATTCAACAATGGAACTGGCAAGTGATTAGTGCGCCGATGCTGATTCAGCTTGCTCTCTTGTTGGTTTCAAAAAAATCTGAAAAAGGAATTTTGGATTTAATTTTCGGCAAAACTAAAGAATTAAAATACTCGTTAACAACTGCCGGACATCAACTAGCGGCCCCAATGGCAGGTGGCTGCATCTCTGTTTTGATCAATAATTTTGGAACCAAAAATCAACTCGATTGGAGAAATAAAATTCTTTTTTTAGAAGATGAGGGAGAGGATGGAGAGAGGCTTGATCGCTACTTTCACCAGATCGTAATGATCGTCAAAGACACTAAAATAAAACCGTGCGCAGTAATTTTAGGAAATTTTCTTGAAACCAATCCTCATGGTGCACCGAAAGAAAAAAATATCAAAATCGCGATCCAGAAATTCACTGAGAAACTCAACGGAATTGTCCCAGTTTTTCAGGAAAAAACTTCATGTCTTGGCCACGGTAAAAACATGTTACCCCTACTTTTAGGAGCTGAGGCAAAAATTACTGCGGATGGATTTTTGATCCAAAAATTAGAACTTAAAAATCGTGCTTAACTTAACGCATTTCACCAAAGAAGAATTATTCACAGAACTCGCCAAGCTAGGCGAACCACCCTTTCGCGCCAAACAGATTTGGAATTGGATTTATGCTCGTGGCATAAAATCTTTTGATGAAATGACCAACATCAAAAAAGAATTGCGCGCAATTTTGGCGCAAAATTTTTCACTCAAGCGACCAGAAATTTCGAAAGATTTTATCTCTTTCGACGGCACTAGAAAATTTTTAGTAAAGTTTCCCGACGGACGCGAAGTTGAAGCGGTTTTTATTCCCGAAGAAACTAGAGGAACCCTCTGCATCTCGTCGCAAGTCGGCTGCACCCTCGCCTGCAAATTCTGTCACACCGGCACCCAAACCTTGGTTAGAAATTTAGAATTCCACGAAATTGTCGCTCAAATTTTACTCGCCAAAGATTTAATTACCGATTGGGATCAGGGCAATCGCAAACTCACCAACATAGTATTCATGGGCATGGGCGAACCATTCTTCAATTACGAAAATGTCGCCAAAGCCGTAAAAATTTTAAATGATGAAGAGGGAATTGGGCTCTCTGCGCGTCGAATCACAATCTCAACTTCAGGATTAGTTCCAGAAATTTTACGCAGCTCAACCGAGCTAAAAACAAATTTAGCAATATCCCTTCATGCCACGAATGACGAGCTTCGAACCGACATCATGGCAATCAATAAAAGATACCCGCTCAAGGATTTGCTTAGCGCATGCAAAACTTACAATCGCGAAAATCCGAATCAGAAAATCACCTTCGAATACGTGATGCTCAACGAAGTAAATGATCACGAAAAACACGCGAAAGAATTAATTGATCTGATTAATAAATTTAATCTGAACGTGAAGATTAATCTAATTCCATTCAATCCATGGGATGGCTGTGGGTATGGGCGCAGCGGCAATGATCGAATTGAAAAATTTCAGAAAATTCTAAAAAATGCCGGACTTATTTCACCAATTCGCAAAACTCGTGGCGATGATGTAATGGCTGCTTGCGGACAATTAAAATCACTATCGGAAAGACAGAAAAAATCTTCAAAAACAATGGACCCCGCAACAAATGCGGGGTGACAAGCTGAAGGCGCGCACTTAAAGACTATCGCCTCGAACTTGTTTTGAGGCGAAAAGCTGGAGTTTTGCATTTAAAAACTGTCACACCCCTTCTTTCGGGGTGAAAAGCCGAAGGTGCGCACTTAAAGACCGTAGCCCCGCACTTGTTGCGGGGTCCGCTAAAATTAAAACAAATTTGGTGCCAATATTTTTCATCATCATCTTCCACGAACTCAGAATTAACTTCCGCCAACTCTCACGAATTTTGGCGAGCTTTTTATTCTTTCTAATTTTTCTTTCGAGCTTCTCCTTACTCTCACAAGGCCAAGACAGCTTGGTCATTATTTTATTTTCTCTGCTTTCTTGTCTGATTTTTTCTTCTGCTGAATTTCTAAAAAAAGATTTTGAGTCAGGCGCAAGCGAACAAATTTTAATTTCCTGCGAAAATTTTGAGATTTTTATCGCCGCAAAAATGTTAGCGAATTGGCTAATTTGTTGCGTGCCGATCATCATCACGTCTTCGCTGATCAGACCGGATCTTTTGCTGCTGATTATTTTGGTGAGCTTGCTTGTTAATTTTATTTGCTGTTTCTGCGGCGCACTTTCGATTTTAGGCAATGCCGCACCGATGATTGCTGCACTTGCTCTGCCGCTGATTATTCCAATCCTACTAATCGCACTTGGTGAAGTTGTAACTAGCTTAAAATTGCTTGTCGGACTCTGTTTCTTCCTTGCGCCAATTCTAATTTTTGCGACCGCAAAAATCGTTAAAATTGCCCACGAGTAATTGCTGAATTTAATCTCGTTACCACTTCGTAATTTGATGTCTGAGACCAACTAGCCCAATCATCAGCAGTGACTTCCATTTTTCCGTCACGACCAATAATAGTCACAACATCGCCGACTTTTGCCTGCGCCACATCAGTCACATCAAGCGCGATTAAATTCATGGTCACACGACCAATTTGTGGAACTTTTTTGCCTCGTAAAATCACCTGACTTTTTCCTGAACTAATGCGCGCAATGCCATCAAAATAACCAATCGGCAGCACGGCAATTTTTGAGTCGCGCGATAAAATATGAGTGCAGCCATAAGAAACCGAGCTGCCTTTTGGCACGAATTTCACTTCAGCAATTCGCGCTCTCCAGGATAAAACTGGCTCGAGTTTAACTGATTTATTTCTTTGTGATGAAGGCCACAGCCCGTAAAGCGAAATACCTATTCTAACCATGTCAAAATCAGGATGATTTTTATCGTAAATTGTGCCGGCGCTTGCTGCGTGATGAATTAGCGCCACACCGAATTTAGCTTTCCAACGGAGTAATTCTTGAACTTGTTTCTTGCTGTAATCATCAAATTTACTTTCGTCAGCGGCGGCAAAATGCGCGTAAATTCCGCAGAGCATTAGTGGAGATTTTTTAAGTAGAGAAGCAACTTTTTCTAAATCAGAAGAAGTAAAGCCATCGCGCCCCAAGCCTGTATCAACGCAGATGTGAACCTTAAGATTTTTTTTAATTTTTAAAATATCGAAGGTTGAAACCGTAACTTCGATGTCATGTTTAATCGCTAAATCGATTTGCTTAGGAAATACGCGAGACATCACTAGCAAAGGTTTCTTGATTCCTTGCTCACGCAAAAAAACCGCATCTTCAAAAGAAAAAACTGCTAAATAATCGACCTTATTTTGAATGACCGACACCACCTCTAAAAGCCCGTGCCCATAAGCATTAGCCTTTACCACCGCCATGAATTTTACTGAGGATTTCAACTGTTTTTTGATCTGCGAAATATTATTTAAAAGCGCTGTTTTATTGATCTCGATCCAAGTCTGCATAAAGGAATATTAAAAAGTCGCGGCGCCGCGAGAATTAGAATTTTTTACGAACGCATCAAAGACTAGGGCTGCTGGGGCAGACTGCGTAATAAATGAATTTTGAATTGGCCTAAAGAGATCTTTTTTTCTCAACAACTTCGTAACACTCGATCATGTCTTTTTCTTTGATGTCGTCGTAATTTTCGAAGGCGATACCGCACTCGAAACCAGTCTTCACTTCTTTCGCATCATCCTTGAAGCGCTTAAGCGTTCTTAACTCGCCATCGTGAATCACGACATTGTCGCGAAGTAGACGGGCTCTAGCGTTGCGCTTGATCACACCATCAATAACGTAAGATCCAGCAACTTTTCCAGAACCAGAAACTTTGAAGACTTGGCGGATTTCGGCGCGGCCTAAATGCTCTTCATTCTGAACTGGCGTTAACATGCCAGTGAGCAGCAACTTCAAGTCATCGACTAAGTTGTAGATGATTGAATAGTAGCGAATTTCGATGCCTTTTGTTTGCGCCATTTCTTTTGCTGACGCATTAGCGCGAACATTAAAGCCAACAATCATAGCGCCAGATGCGGCAGCGAGAGAAATATCAGAATCAGAAACTCCACCAGTTGCTGAATGGACAACCTTAATCGCGACTTCTTCATTATTTAATTTGGCTACGGTTCCAATGATGGCCTCAACCGAACCGTGCACATCGCCCTTAATGATGATGTTCAAATATTTTAATTTTCCTTTGCCGGATTCTTTAAAAATGTCAGAGAATGATCTGGCAGAATTCTTCAATGCCTTCGCTTCTTTTTCTTTGCGTGAACGGTAAGAAATAATTTCGCGCGCCTGTCTTTCTTCGTCAACTTCAAAGAATTTATCTCCGGCGTTTGGAGCGCTGTCTAAGCCGAGAACTTCAACTGGAACTGAAGGAGTCGCTGACTTTACTGTGTTACCGAGATCGTCAGACATTTTTCTAACGCGGCCAAAAGATGTGCCAACAACAATTAGATCAGAGGTATCGAGCGTTCCTTTTTGTACGATTAATGTTGCCACAACACCACGCGCTGGATCGATTCTCGACTCAAGTACTACGCCACTTGCTTTGCCTTCGTATTGCGATTTTAGATCGAGCACTTCCGCTTGTAACAAAATTATTTCTTCGAGCTTTTCGAGATTTTTCTTTGTCTTGGCTGAAACATGAACAAACATCACGTCACCGCCTAAATCTTCAGCGACAACATTGTGAGAGAGAAGCTCTTGCTTGACACGCTCTGGATCCGCCCCTGGTTTATCAATTTTATTTACAGCAACAATCATCGGGACATTTGCAGCCTTGGCATGATTGATCGCTTCGATTGTTTGAGCTTTAACGCCATCATCAGCAGCAACTACCAACACAACGACGTCGGTAACATTAGCGCCGCGTGAACGCATTTCAGTAAAGGCTTCGTGGCCTGGAGTATCGAGAAAAGTAATAAATTTTCCGCCAGCAGTTTTGATGCGAGAAGCGCCAATGTGTTGAGTAATTCCGCCATGCTCGCGCGCAACAACATCGGTCTCGCGCAAAGCATCGAGCAAAGAAGTTTTACCGTGATCGACGTGACCCATGATTGTAACGATTGGTGCGCGCGCTAGAAGCTCATGTTCTTCACCGCCTTCCTCAAGAATATTTTCAACGTCAGAATGAGAGGAGCGCTTTGCCTTGTGACCAAATTCAGCAATGATGATTTCCGCAGTATCGGCATCAACAGCCTGATTACTGGTTACAACCATTCCCATGACAAAAAGTTTTTTAACTACATCGCCAACTTTTTCAGTCATGCGTTCAGCTAAATCAGCGATGCTGATTAATTCTGGAATGACAACTTCTCGCGAAATTTTTTTGTATTCTTTGGTAGATGCTTGTTCCTGATTTCTATTTTTCCCTTTTTTACGCTTACGCCCCGAGCCATCAGAATCATCGGAATTGGTATTAATGACGTAGGTCGTTCTGCGAGTATTTACGCGCTCTTCTTTGAAGCTTGGTTTCTTCTTAGCATCCTCTTCAAAGCTCTTTTTTATTGGAGCGGCCGGTAATTTCTTTTGCTTTTTTTTGTCACGCTCTTCCCTTTCTTTGGAGAGACGCTGTTGTTCTTGCTTTCTTCTTTCTTCAGCAAGTTTTTCACGCTCTTCTTTTTGACGGTTGGCAACATCGACACTTTGTCTGATTTTGCCACGCACGTCGAACTGATCTAATTTGTAATCAGGAATATTATGTTGTTTTACTAAAGCTGGTGCTGGGGCTGGCTCAACAATACTTTCTTCGATGACAACCTCTTCCGACTTAATCTCTTCTTCAATCTGAACTTTTTTGTTCGCTCTACTTAAAATTTCATGAGTTTTGATTTCACTTTTAACCTCACCAGATCTTGAAACCGCTCTTATTCTGGCTTCAAATTCATTCTTACTTAGCTCGACTGTATCACGATCTTCACCAGGTTTTGAGTCTCTCTTACGTCCTTTAATGGTGACTTGAACCGATGAGCTGCCGAGTTTTTTTTCGGTATTAGTTTTTACAGCAAGATTCTGAATACTAACTGGAGTCGACAGCTTGAGAGTGAGGCGCGAACGCGTTGTGTTTTGGTTGTTTTCGTCTGTCATTATTTACGAATTTTTCTGAAGAAATTCCTCAGCTCTACGCTTAACTTCACCGGCAATGTCTTCGTCAAAACCTTCAATTGAAGCAATTTCAGAAACTTCAGATTGAGCTAGAGACTCAACGGTTAAGAACCCTTCAGAAGCAAGAAGATTTGCGATCATTTCTTCAACATCAAGCGCTTCAACAAAGAGTTTAGAAGCCTGATTAAATTCAGCGGTGCGTCGTGCTGATTCTTGTTCGTCAGTCATTACATCGATTTTGTAACCGACTAATTTCGAAGCGAGTTTGACATTTTGTCCGCCGCGTCCGATCGCTAGACTTAGCTGATCTTCCGCCACTACAGCTTCGATTAAATTATTTTCTTCATCGACAACAACTTTGCTAACTTTAGCTGGCATTAGAGCACTAATTACAAGTTCAGCCACATTTGGTGACCATTTAAGAATATCGATTTTTTCACCACGAAGTTCTGAACTAACTGACTGAACACGAGAACCGCGAATGCCGATGAATGAGCCAATGATGTCGATGTCATCACGACGAGAATAAATAGCGATTTTAGCGCGCGAACCTGGATCACGAGCAACCGCTTTCACTTCAATATTTCCTTCGTAAAGCTCTGGAACTTCTTGTTCAAAAAGTCTCACCAAAAATTGTGGATGCGTGCGTGACAAGAAAATTTGTGCGCCGAATGGTTCTTTGCGCACATCTTCAATGTAGCAACGAATACGATCACCAACGCGAAAATTTTCTTTTGGGATCAGGCCGCTTTCGTGAATTACAGCTTCGTAACCATCAACTTCCATCACGATATTTTTTAGACCAATTTTCTTCACTGAAGCGCTGACAATATCAGCAATACGATCTTTGAACTCGTTGTATTCTTTATTCTTTTCCGCCTCTTTAACTTTGCGAATGATCTCGTTTCTAGCAACTTGTGCAACAACGCGACTGAGATCGATCGGTGGCAACTCTTGTACTACGAAATCACCAATTTCTGCATCAGAATTTTCTTGTTTTGCATGTTTAAGAGTGATGTGAGTACGCACGTCAAAATCTTCAACATCATCATTAGAAACTTGCAACTTATTGAAGAGTTTTATTTGCCCAGTTTTTCTGTCGATTTTGCAATCGATGTCTAGGTGACTACCGTATTTTTTCTTCGCAGCAAGTTTAATACCCTCTTCCATCGCCTCAATAATCTCTTGCAGAGAGATGCCTTTTTCGTGCGCGATATTTTCAGCGACCAACAAAATTTCTTTGTTGCCCATGATGGTCAAATTACTAGCCATGTCGTATCGTTTTTTATTAAAAATTTAAGTAAGAGAGAGAAAGATAAGGTGCAGCTTTAATGATGTGGGGTGAGGCAGCGCAAGCTATTTAGGCAAAAATTGAAAGCAACTGCTCAATTATTTTTGATCTGTTTTTCAAGCTTACTGATTCTGTGTTGATCGCTA
Source organism: Rhizobium sp. Q54 (assembly GCA_945871805.1). Classification (GTDB taxonomy): domain Bacteria; phylum Pseudomonadota; class Alphaproteobacteria; order Rickettsiales; family UBA1997; genus UBA2645. The sequence goes on from CAMBXE010000004.1 coordinate 48,290, forward strand.
AGACGTTTAAAAAAATTCTGAACAATAGCTGGAGAGCAAGCGATGACTCCAAAAATCAGCCCAAAAACAAAAAAGACAATCATCATCACAAAAACTTTAGTCTGAATTTCAAACGGCAAGGGATGCGTGCTGATTGTAATCGCCTCACGATTGTCGAGCATAAAAATCACGAGACAAACTAGAAGTAGCAAAAGCACTACAGAGCGAAAAATTCGCAAAATTGATTTTATCAATCCCATTGGAAATTTATTGTTTTTGTAAGAACATAATTACGTCAGCACGGTCTTGCGGCTTTTTTAAACCGGGGAAAGCCATTTTAGTTCCCAGCACAAAATCTTTTGGCTTAGTAATGAATTGACCGATTGATTCAACGTCCCACGAGCCACCTTTTGCCCTCATTGCATCAGAATAAGCAAAAGAAGTTGCCGCTCTTTTTCTACCGACAACTCCAAATAAATTTGGCCCAATTTTTGCCGCTTCACCCTTGCCAATAGTGTGACAAGTTGCGCATTTTTTGAAAATTTTTGCCCCACGATCGAGGTCTGCAGATTTCATCAATGTAGCTAAATCAACTGCCTTCTCTTCTTTTTTTACGACTGGCTTTCCATCGACAGAAAGCTCGATTTGAAAACCTCTTTTGAGCATTTTTTTTGGCTGATAAAGTAAGTTAGCAACAATAACTGCAAATAGCGTGACGGCAATAGACAGGCTGATCGCCGGCGCAAATTCTTTAAATTTAGCTTGAAGAGATTCGATGATTTTTTTCATTGCCTAGTCGAACAAAGTAGAAACTGACTTCTCTTGTGAAATGTTGCGAATGGCTTCGCCAAGCAAATCAGAGATGTTAATAATTTTAATATTTTTGACCGACAAAGTTTCTTCCGAAGGCTGAATCGAGTCAGTAATGACAAGGGTTTTTAACTTAGAATTAGCAATTCTTTCTGAGGCTTTTCCCGATAAAACGCCGTGAGTAATGTAAGCTGAAACCGACTTCGCACCCTTCTCTAATAAGGCTTCCGCCGCGTTACACAGAGTTCCACCAGAGTCAATCATGTCGTCAACAATGATGCAGTTTTTGCTTTCAACTTCACCGATAATATTCATCACTTCGCTTACTCCGGCGCGAGGGCGACGTTTGTCGACGATTGCTAAATCAGCACCGATCTTTCCGGCAATTGCTCTTGCGCGCACTAGACCACCAACATCTGGCGACACCACAACCAAATTTTCTAACTCGAAATTTTTCTTGATGTCGCGCACAAAAACTGGCGCGGCGTAAAGATTATCGAGAGGAATATCAAAAAAGCCCTGAATTTGCCCAGCATGTAAATCCATCGTGAGCACACGATCCGCTCCGGCCGAAGTGATTAAATTCGCAACCAACTTCGCTGAGATCGGTGTGCGTGGCGCAACTTTACGATCTTGTCTCGCGTAACCAAAATAAGGAATTACCGCGGTGATTCTTTTCGCTGAAGCGCGACGCAGAGCATCAATCGCAATCAGTAATTCCATGATGTTATCATTAGCGGGAAATGAGGTCGACTGCAAAACAAAAATATCTTCGCCGCGCACATTTTCTTTAATCTCAACAAATACTTCCATGTCAGCAAAGCGCTTAATCTCTACATTGACTAACTTTGAGCCCAAATAGTTGGCGATATTTTGTGACAAAGACGGATTGCTATTGCAAGCGAGTAACTTCATTTTGTTTGATTATTTCTTCTAGGAAAAATTGCTTTAGAAACGAGGCGGCGCACGCTAGAAAACGACTTAAATTAATCAACTTTTTCTTCAAAAAATGGCTGAAATCGAGCTTTACGACGTAATCAAAATTTTGCACATCACCGCACTAATTTCCTGGCTCGCTGGGCTTTTATACTTACCGAGAATTTTCGTTTACCACACTCAGGTCGCCACCGGCTCTGAAACTGATAAAATTTTCCAAGTAATGGAAAAAAAGCTGCTGCGTTACATCATGAATCCAGCAATGATTCTGACTTTTATTTTTGGATTTTACCTCGCTTCACAAATCGGTTTTGAATTCGTCTGGTTGCACATCAAATTAACTCTTGTCGCAATACTAACTTTCTATCACCACTTGCTAGGACGTTGGCGAAAAGATTTTGAAAAAGGCCAAAATAAACACAGTCAAAAATTTTACCGAATCATCAATGAAGTGCCAATTTTACTAATTCTGAGCATTGTAACTTTGGTAATTTTGAAACCTTTCTAAATGCAAAATCTTATCGAAATTACCACGGAAAAATTCGACGTCATTTTTGATTTGCGTTACGCTTCAGAAAATAATGTTTGTGGTCACAAACTTTATTCTTACCCATTTGCTTACATGCATGAAGCCGCAATTGGGCCACTTTCGCGCGCTATTGAGTCGGCAAAAATTTTGGGGCTGAAGTTAAAAATCTTCGACACATTTCGCCCACTCGAAGTACAAAAATACATGTATGAAAGATTTCCCGGCGATTTTATTTCTAATCCTGAAGACGGCGCGATCCCACATTGTCGAGGCGTGGCGATTGATTTAACTTTAACTGATCTTGCCGGAAATGAACTCGACATGGGCACAGATTTCGATGATTTTTCTGAACTCGCTTTTCACAATTGCGAAAAGATTTCTGTCGAAGCACAACGCAATCGCCTACTCTTTCTTGGTCTGATGACTGCTGCTGGTTTTGATTTCTACTCAAAAGAATGGTGGCATTACCAACTTTTTAAACCACGTGAATATCCAGTTTTGAAGGCGCAACCGGAATTAATTCAGCACTCGTTGCGCTAAAAAACGCCTGCAGATTCGCCGCGGAAATTTCTTCGAATAAATTCTTTTTTCGCTCTTCATCCAGATGCGAAACCACTTCGTCAAAAATTAAAATTGTCGGCTGATTTTTGTAGGAAGATGAAATCCGCGCCCGCGCCAAAGTAATACCCAGCATGATCGCTTTTTGCTCACCAGTTGAAGAAAGTTTCGCCGAAATATTTTTTACTAAAAAAATCGCGTCAAAATCTGAGCGATGCACGCCAAATTCAGTTTTAAAACTGACTAAATCACGCTCACGATTTTCTTTCATTTTGATTTTGTAAAACTCTTCGAGCTGCGCTGCGCTTTGCTTTGTGACCATTTCCTCAACTTCGCCAATTACACAAAGTTTTGTTTGTGGAAAGTTTGAAGAAAAAGACGAAATCGCTTTATTAAAAAAATCTATCGCCTCGATTCGCGCTGCACCGATTGAAACGCCTAGCTCAACGATTTTATTTTCTACCGCATTTAGCCATTTATCGTCGCGATGTTTTTGCAAAATTAGTAGTCTTTCGCGGAGTAATTTTTGGTAATTATTAATACGTCCGGAATGCTCGTGATCTAGGTCAGAGACAATTTTATCCATATAATCGCGCCGCTCACTTTTACCGGAAATAAAAAGTTGTTCGAGCTGCGGAGTTAAGAAAACAAAATTAATTAGATGACTTCGAAGATCGCTTTGGCGCTTAGAACTGACTAGCTCTCCATTGATCAGTAAAATTTTTTTCTTCTGAGTTGCATCAAATGAAACGGCGATTTTTTCGATGAATTCGTGGTTAGAAATTTCGGCGTAAATCGTAAAATTTTTCTCGGTGATTTTTACCATTTCATCAAAATCCGAAGAACGTAAACCAGCACTGCGTCCAAGTAGAGTAAGGCTTTCAAGAATATTGGTCTTGCCTGCGCCATTCACTCCAACGAGCAAAATTGAAGGCGAAGAAAACTCAATTATTCGCGAAGAAAAATTACGAAAATTAGAAAGAATAATCTTCTGAATCTGAATCATTTAGTTAGATACGAACCGGCATGATGACAAACACCGAGCTCATGTTTTTCGCTTCAATCAATGCCGGGGAAGCGCCATCTTTGAAACGCATTAGCAATTCGTCATTGTCAACTTGGCCGATGATGTCGAGAAGGTAGCGCGAGTTGAAACCAGTTTCGATGCGATCTCCAGAGTAATTAACGTCGAGTTCTTCGTAAGCAAAAGAGCCGTCATTGGTACTAACTTGCAGACTCAATTTTCCGTTTTCCAAAATCATTTTAACCAGGCGGTGCTTGTCGGTCGCAACAGTTGAAACGCGATCAACGCAATCGAAGAATGTTTTTTTGTTAATCGAAGCAACGAGAGAATTATTCTTCGGCAAAACCTTGTCGTAATCAGGAAATTCGCCGTCGATTAATTTAGAAATAATCGTTGCCTGATCTGCCAAAACTTTGATTTTCACGCGCGAAATTGCGAAGCGAACTTGCTTCGCTGTTTCGATAATTTTACGAATTTCGGCGACAGATTTTTTCGGCAAAATCACGCCAAAAGGAGTTTTTAAATTAATGTCAGCAAAAGAAAGGGCGAGCCTGTGACCATCAGTAGCGACAGTACGCAAACTAAAATTTCTACCTTGTTTGATGGCGTGTAAGTAAAGGCCGTTGAGGTAATAACGAGTTTCGTCGCTGGAAATTGCGAAGCGCGTTTTGTCGATCATCTTCATTAAATCTTCTGACTTAATTTCGATTTCTTCGCCCAATTCACCTTCCGATAAATTCGGAAATTCTGCCGCGTCAATGCAAGGCAAACTGTATTTCGATTTGCCAGATTTAATCTGCAAAATCGTCGGACTTTCTTGCGAAATCATGATCGCGCCTTCTGGAATTTTACGCACGATGTCGAAGAACATTTGCGCCGGAACTGTAGTTACTCCGCTCTTCTTCATGTCTGCTTCAAAAGTAGCGGTGACGAGAATATCCATGTCGGTCGCCGACAAAATTACTTTGTCTCCTTCCTGGGTTTTTTGGGCTTCGATTTTAATATTTTGAAGAACGGGAATTGTGTTCTTTCTCTCCACCGCACCACTCACATTTGAGATGGCTTTGAGCAATGACTGCTTTGCTACTTCGAACTGCATGTTTTTAGTTATTTCTATTGATTAACTGACTTTTGGGATGAGGCCTTCGCTGATTGCACTAGCTGCTGAGCCACTTTGTGCTGAAGGTTTTCTAATTTCTTTGCCTGCAAGTAAATCTTTAATTTCCTCGCCGCTCAAAGTTTCGTATTCAAGCAAGGCTCGGGCTAATTTTTCCAAATCATCTTTTTTCTCGCTGAGAATTTTTTTAGCTCCGGCAAGGCCTTCGCTGATGATGCGCTTAACTTCTTCATCAATAATTCTGCCAGTTTCTTGCGAGTAAGGTTTATTGGCGGCGTAAAATCTTGAGCCATCATCTTCGCCGTAATCGATCGCCCCAACTTTATCGCTTAAGCCCCATTTGGTAACCATGCTGCGCGCCATTGAGGTTGCTTGTTCGATGTCGGAAGATGCGCCCGTTGTAACTTGTTCGTAACCGAAAATTAATTCCTCGGCGGCACGTCCACCGAAGGCGACGATTAAATCATCTTTTAGTTTCGCGCGGGTAATCGAGAAGCGATCATTTTCCGGTAAGCGCATTACCAAGCCAAGCGCACGACCGCGCGGGATGATTGTTGCTTTGTGGATCGGATCAGAATTCGGACAATTAAGTGCCGTAATTGCGTGACCAGCTTCATGGTAAGCCGTAAGCTCTTTTTCCGATTTTTGCATCACCATCGATTTACGCTCAGTGCCCATCATGATTTTATCTTTGGCATCTTCGAAATTTTGCATCGTCACCATTTTCTGATTAAAACGCGCTGCGGTAAGAGCTGCTTCATTCACTAGATTGGCGAGATCTGCTCCAGCAAAACCCGGAGTTCCGCGCGCTAAAGTTTTTACGTTAATATCTGCGGCACCGACAATTTTTTTCAAATGCACTTCAAGAATTTGTTCACGTCCAACGATGTCTGGGTTAGGCACAGTAACTTGACGATCGAAACGCCCCGGGCGTAACAAGGCGCGATCCAAAACATCCGGACGATTTGTCGCGGCAATAATTACGACACCTTCATTGTCAGAAAACCCGTCCATTTCAACAAGCATTTGGTTTAACGTTTGCTCGCGCTCATCATTTCCACCGCCAACACCAGAACCGCGGTGACGGCCGACCGCATCGATTTCATCAATAAAAACGATGCAAGGCGCAGATTTTTTTGCTTGCTCGAACATGTCGCGCACTCGACTTGCACCGACACCGACGAACATTTCTACGAAGTCAGAACCAGAAATTGAAAAGAATGGAACGCCAGCCTCGCCAGCAATAGCGCGGGCTAGCAAAGTTTTACCAGTTCCTGGAGAACCGATTAATAAACATCCGCGCGGAATTCTTGCGCCAACATCTACGTATTTTTTTGGATCTTTTAGAAAGTCGACAATCTCAGTGAGCTCTTGCTTCGCTTCATCAATTCCAGCCACATCGCCGAAAGTAATTTTACCTTTGCTTTCTTGTAAAAGTTTGGCGCGCGATTTGCCGAATCCAAAAGCGCCGCCACGTCCGCCACCGCCGCCAGCACCCTTAGCAAAATAGATCCACAAACCGACCATTACGAGCAGAGGAAGCCAGCCGACAATTCCCGCAACAATTTTGTCTGACTTACTAACCAAAGGCACGGCGTTGATCTCTACGCCCTTCTCCTGCAAGACCGCAACGAGATCGGGATATTCCGGAAGGTAGGTGTAAAACTGCGAACCATCTTTCATTTTACCGGTCAAATCGCTGCCCTTAATGTCGACAGAAACCACCTCACTAGCATCAACCTTCTTCATAAATTCACTGAAGACGACCTTATTTCCAGCCGCTCTATTCGGGTCGTTAATGAGACTCGAGATGACCATCACCACGGCAAAAATAATCGCCCAAGTTAGAAAGTTTTTTCCAGAATTTTTCATTGAAGATTTTTTGAAATTTTGAAGAGGGGTCTAAATAGGAAGTGAGGTGAGAGATTCAAGGAAGTAACCAACTTGATGCTTGTATTTTTCTTCTCTCGGCCAGTCACCCCTGTGCAAGTTCACCAATTTGGTTCCTTACCATAAAAAGTGTCGCGTTATCTTCGCGAAAGTGGGGATCCAGGATGTCACGCTCAGAGCCCGTTGTAAGTCTTCTTCTTTTTCTACATTCGTTACGAGATTTTGTAAAAAATAAAAGATCGAAAGTGATTCGCTTCTGCATGGACCCCGTCATGAAGACGGGGTGACAGAGAGAGAAGGAGAGAGGCGGGGTGAGAAGAGAAAGAGAGAAAAAGGGAGAGAGGGCATGCCCCCTTTTTTTAAGACGCTCTCTCCCTCCTCAAATTGATGGATTAAAATTATCCAGCGAAAGTGAAAACTTAAGCTTGGAATTTTATCAACTTGAAGAGGGAGAGAGTGTCTTAAA